>NZ_JASDDF010000069.1:0-4027 GCF_030407535.1 Pseudoalteromonas sp. APC 3224
GTACATTGTTTAAATGAAGAGGTTTTTGTTATTTCTAATACATTCCCTCAAAATATATTCTTAGATTGGATCTCGTATTCTGGAACCTTATTAGGCCAATTTAAAATTAATTTTAGTGGTATTGATTCATCTGACTATATATTTGTAAATGCAATAAATAGAAATAGTGAAGCAATACATTTAAGTGTAATGTATTTTAACCAATCGCCGAGACAGCAAGAAAAAATGAAGCCATATATTGGATATGACGTTTTAATTAATATTAATGCATCTGAAAGGTGGCACTAAAAAGCTTTAACACATATGAGCTTAAACTCTGTCAATAGGTGTATTAGTGTGATTACCAAGGAAACGTGACGGTCTAACTACCAAGCGATTTTACGCAGACAAATAACACGCAGTTATCGGGTTTATCTCAAATTAAGTATTGTTTTTTTTAAATTCTCCCATATATAGTTAGCTTTATGTGAAAAATAAAATGGAATTTTATGAATGTAAGTTTGAGTGAGGTTACGAAAGACAATTGGCTTGATGTTATTCATCTAGAGATTACTAAAGAGCAAGAAGATTACGTAGCGTTAAATTCAGAGTCTATTGCTGAATCCAGTTTTTACCCTCATTATGTTAATCGTGCAATTTATCTTGACGATATAGTCGTCGGTTTTATGCAATATTATCAGGAGCTTGAAGAAGGGCTACCGGATGAGTTTTATATTGCCCAGTTCATGGTTGATGTTAAACATCAAGGACAAGGTATTGGGAAAATCGCTACAGAACTGGTAATTAATGAAATGAAAGCAATTCCAGAGTGTAAGAAAATCACCATACTCTATATGCCTGGTCATCATGCAATGCGCAAGTTCTATTCACAGTTTGGTTTTGAAGTGACCGAAGAAGATGATGAAGACGGTGTTGTAATGGAGCTAGATGTTTAATAATCCAAACGGCCTTCAGGCCGTTTGTTTTTTAACTGAGATTTCTCTCAATTGAAGCTCAGTGGTATTCATATTTTCCCTCAGCAAGATATTGCGAACGCCGCTAGCCTCGATATCGACGTTTTTTTCAGACTTGAGTAGCCGTGACACCTTAGATTGGCCTAAATGTGGGTTAGTCACTATAACCATAATGACGCGCCAGTAAGGGCAAAGATTTTTCGAGTCGTGCGCATTGGTTTTTTCGGTATGCTGATTTTAAGTTTTGTGCAGTCATTCAGCTTTAGTGTCAGCTACGAAAATGTTGTAATTTACTTGTCTTTTGGTTTGGTAGTAGTCGGTCTATTCATGCCTATATACAGAGCAGAGTGTATTTTTGGTTATGTATTTGGCTCAATAGTTTTTTCTGGAGCAATAATACCTCTCATAGGTATATTGTTAATAGCGGGGATTCCATGGTCTTCTCACGTATGTATAAAGCCATTAGTTTTTCGAGTTTTTAGGGCGCAACCGCAGTAGTCTAGCTTAACAATCCGCGTCATTCAGGGCCTTCGGCCCGGAATGACGCTCTTAAGTTCGCGCGCATGTGCGAAGCGTTATACACAAGGATGAGCAGTGGCATTTAAATCTACGATTGTATTTCTTTTTATATTTATGATTTCTGGTTGTGCTTCACGAAGTGCAGAAGAGATCGGATGTAATTGTGGTCCAGTAATAAAGTATCATACCAAGTCACTCCGCAGTCCTTGCTTTTCATCTAGTCAGCATATCATCACTCAAAAAATAAAGTATCATACTGAAATGAAAATAAGCTCCATTTAGTAGGAGCTTATATTAAGCCATAAAAAACCGCCCTAACCGATTGAATTTTCATCATAGTCAGAGCGGTATCGGTATGCAACTTTATTACTTTTGCAATGCTAAGTTCGTTGGCACTGGTAGTAGAACACCTGCATTTGAGTAACAGCTGGGAG
The DNA here is from genome assembly GCF_030407535.1 of Pseudoalteromonas sp. APC 3224. Lineage (GTDB taxonomy): Bacteria > Pseudomonadota > Gammaproteobacteria > Enterobacterales > Alteromonadaceae > Pseudoalteromonas. Next base: position 1,907 of record NZ_JASDDF010000069.1, read on the forward strand.
AAGAGGATCCCGTAGTGTAAAAATCCGAGACTTTATCCACTAAGCTATCGAAAGAACAGCCTGCTTGATTATGCTTATAGTGAAAATAGAAAAGCATTGGTCTGCTATTTACTAAGTTACTAAAGTTATCTTCATAAGTCTCATAGCGTTGTTGCTTTTCAGGATCAAGTCCGTATATCCTATCAATTTCCATATCAATCCCCAGTTTTATTTTAACCGAGGGTGTTGAATAGATGGATTGGCTTGACACCCAGGAGCTGATTTTGGCTAGTAGCCCATCCCATTCAGATGATTGTCCTACAGCCCAATCCTCTTGGGTGTATACATTAGGCTGCATGAAAATATAATCAAATAGCGGAGTAAAAGAGAAATCGTTCAGTATAGGTGTTAAATCCCACGCCGCCGAACTATCCAATCCACCGGTTATTAACTCTTCTACTTTACTGTAGGGGCCAGTTGTAGCAACCTCACCCTCTTTATAATTTGCGGAACGATCTGGCGCCCAGACAAAGTTAAGCTTTTGCAGTGAAGCATCAGACATAAGGTCTTTACGGATATTTGCAAAATACTCAAGCATAGGATTTCCTGCATCCTTACATACAGGAAAGTTCTCATCGAACATGTAAATGCCGTCGATTAAATCCCAATCGTTGATGAAAGCGGCCTTGAGCCAAATTAACCAGCTTTTAATTTGCGTATTTGTCGGAATGTAACGGGCATAATTATCGTCCGGCTTGACTGCAGGGGTAGAGATCCACACTTTCATATTTGAAGTGTTATTTGAAGCCTTTACCAACGCCAATATATCATTCACGTCTTTTTGGAAGCCATTCCCAGCATTAACGCCGAGACCATTGAAATTTTCTGATGCTGACAAGGGAGTTTCATCCGGAGTGCAATCAAGTAGTTTACCCGAAGAGTTGGACTGCATTGAGTAATAACTATCACTAAGGTGGCTTGTTGGCGCAATGATCAAGCGATTAACACCTGCGGAATCCAGTTTGTTAATTGTATCTAAATTAGGCTGATTAAAACTCCAATCAATTTTCCCTTCGTCTTCGCCATTTCCATAGCCTGTATAGATTAAAGCGGACTTAATATTATTACTGATCTGGACTGTGGTCACTGAGGTTGATTGGGCAAAATTAGCACAGCCAGCCTCATTGCAAGCCTTAACTCTGTAATTGCGAGTACCTGTGTATTCATGCCCTCGGTGCACGTACCCGTTGTTTTGCGAGTACTGGCCTAAATCAATGTTAGTAATATTGCAGCTGCTTCCTTTGCATTCTTCTAAAGCATAGTAGCTTGCATTACTCACAGAGGCCCATGAAATTGTATACGGACGGAACAGGGGCATACTCTCAGGGCCTGAAGGTGTCACTGTTTGCCAGGGAGGGCCATAGAACTCGATGCTAAACAGATTTCCATATGAACCACACCCAGAGCTATCGCACGCTTTAACCCTATACGTTCTAGTGCCTGTGTAAGCATAATTAAGGTTGATGGATGTTGCTGATAGGTTAGAAGTGTAATTGCAGTTGCTATCCTTACATTCCTCTAGCGTATATGTATTACCAGTGCCAGTAACCGTACTCCATGCAAGTGGATAGTCCTTGTTTATTGGAGCAGAGTTCGGGGTCCGTGTTATTTCCGGTATGGAAGTTGGGACAGCCATCGCTATCGAAGGTAATATCAGACATGCTGAGAGCAAATAACTTTTCAGATTCATAAACTAATTCCTTGTTTGTTATGTAATAAAGTCACAGCCAGCTCAAACTGACTATAGCATTAGGTTATAGATTAGGCTTTTTCTTGTCCACCGTGGAATAGTCCCGTATTATCTAACAGAGACAACATTAAACAGTAAAAGCCGGAAACAATGTCGGCTTTTCCGTTCTATATCGGTATGAAATTATATTACTCAGTATGATTCTTTAATACTTAGTATGAAACTCTATTACTCTCCGACAGTAATTTCACTTCTGGTTCTTACTTTACTTAGCATGACAAAGAAAGTTCTTGGATCGATAATTTTTTTACCCTAAATAAAAGCCACTCAGACACTTGTAATCCCCTTCAAAACGTCGATTAAAAATATCAAACACTTCTTTATATGCTGCG
>NZ_JASDDF010000070.1:0-3636 GCF_030407535.1 Pseudoalteromonas sp. APC 3224
TTCATTTCATCACTTGTTTCTAATGCTTTATTAGAAACCATTGTTTTAAATCCACTGTCAACATCAGCGGCGATTGTCAGGGCGAATGCACTAATACCGCCGAGTATAGCTATTACAAACCCGATGCCCCAAAAAAAACCTTTTATGCTCTCATTAAAATTATTGCTTTTCATTTAATTCTCTTTGGTTTTTACCATTGTATTTCGTTAACAAGATTGCCAAAGTAACTTTTTTCACCGACTAAATTTATATTTTTGTTTTTAAGTGTTTGTAGCTCGTCCGTATCTAAGTACCATCTAAACGAATGCTCTTCACCAGTGGATAAATCAGCAATGTTTAATGTTATACATTGCTGCTGATCATTTATAATACATGTAGTTACATCAGTTAAAAAATATTCTTCAGACCACAGTTCGCCTAAATTATTTTCAGCATAATACATAATGGGAACTACGCTAAATTTCCACAACGCCATATAGATCAAACAAGGGTACATTACTATCAAAAATCCTTTTACTAGCCTGCTACCTTTAAAAAAGTGACGAGTTATTAAATAATTAAAGTTGTGATCACACCTATACTTTTTAAATAATGTATATATTACTGCCATGGTTAATATAGGTAGCACTGCTAGCTCTATAAAATGTAATCGCTCATTAGCAATAAAAGCAGGATCGTTAAACTCGTACCATCCAATGAGCAACACTAAATAGCTCATTAGTGCGAATATAATTAATAGATATAAAAAGCTTTTATGAAACTCTTTGTGCTTTATATTTAGCAATTAAACTCCAATTCAACTTCAATGATAAAATTATTTTTTAAGTATACTTTTTAACCCATAATACCAACTAAGTGCAGCGACTGTGCCATGAGTTCCACATTCAAAGTTACGTTGATTTATAATTAAATTATTGCTCTTGTGTGCTTTTATTTTCAAAAAATGCTGAAGCTGCGTTGCTCATCTAAAACAACAGACTTAAGCTGATGCGCTTTTGCTAACACAATATTTTCTGAAGCATACGCAACCGTAATAAAATACAGATTAATAAATACAATCAATAAAACTTTCATAACCATCCTTGTAAGTTATGAAACAGAGTTAACTTTTTACAGTCTCTTCTACTGTTTGCACATTTACAACTTGGTTCACATTCCCTTGAATAACTACCGTGGCTGATATTTTATCTTGAATGGCTTGCCTGTTTGGATCCCAGTAAACTTGTAAAAAACCTAACAAGCCAGTGGCAAAACCTGCACCGTAACCACCGTAGCGGCCAAAACAATCAAGTAAACCCAGTGATTCACCACTTAATGCAACCACTCTGGTGTTACAGAGCTTTTTACCAGGGGTTTGACCGCGCCATAATAAAGAAAACAGTGTGAAGTACACAGCCGCCCAGCCAAAACCCAAACCTAAATCTTGAATGATCCCTTTACCCCACTGCAAAATACTGTGTGTGGTTGTTTGTGCGGGTTTATCTTCTGTTAACTGCGCAAGCTTTAATCCGTTATTTTCACCAAGCACTAATAATTGTAAAAATGCTTTTGCAAGTTGTGGGTTTTGTAGGTCGTCCATTTCGGCTAATTTGGGTACTTGCCCTATCAAGTTATCAAGTGCATTTTGTTGACAAGATTGCTCACAGCTTTCGTCTGCTGTTTGCACTAAGTAAGCATTTACCTGCTTTTTTTCTGTGGAGGTAAGCTGAATGTCATCCTGTATTTTTAAGCCTTGAACAGTTAAGCCTTGATCAGAGTCATCGCCTTCTAAATAATCTATACCAATTGAAAGCACAGCAAGAGCGCTTACAAATAAAATACTTGCTGCTACTATTTTTAATATTCTTCGCCACACACTCGACATTTTAGGAAGGTATTGCTGCGCCGTTCCTTTGTAAAACGCCATCGCAGCAACGAATGCAATAATAGTTGCACTGAGCTTTGCAGCTAAAAATATTAATGCAACATCTATAATCATAGCTAATACGCGCCGAGTCGGCGAAGCCAAAGGCAAGCCAAGTAAAGCATTATCAACCTTAAAGGCATACGGCGTGATCACTTCTCTGGTTTCGGCTTTAGATAACGCTAATTGTTCTAATTCTTGTGCTTTCATTATTATACTTGTTATTAAAATAGGTGACGCGGTTAAATTACGCGCTTTTTAATTTTTGCTCAAGCGAACTCATCTCTATTTAAAATAAAAACACCTCAAAACCAAAAATTATTAAATACAAAAGTTACAACCATTTACAAATATAAAGTTAACATTATTTACAATGCAACTACAAAACATATATTATCGATGGAACTACTTTTTCTTTAAAAATTAAATATATGGAGTATATTTTGAAGTTATTAACTAACATGTTTTTCTTGTTTTCGGTACTTGTTTTAAGTGGCTGTGCCCACCAGATAAGTTTAAATCCAGACACTGAGAAACTTCAGCTTTCAGAAAGTAAATCAATATCCGTTGTAGGTTATTATATTTCTGAAGATGATATTAAAAAACAAGTAAAAACACCTGGCGGTGGTGGCGATAATGTTAGTTACAAACCTTATAAAGACACAGAAGCTGCATTATATACTGTACTTTCTAATAAATTTGAAAACGTTTATAAGCTTGAATCATTAACTGATAATACATTTTTACAAGACAATAAAATTGAATATGTGTTTATACCTACAATAACAACTGAATCTAGTTCAGATAGTTTATTTACATGGCCACCTACAGAGTTTACTTTCACGTTAAACTGTAAAACTTTAAATAACAATGGCGATATAGCATGGAATACTGAAGTTAAAGGTTTTGGCAAAGCTGAATTTGATGAGTTTAAAAACGACTTTTCTTTATCAGCAAAGCGTGCAACAGAAGAAGCATTTAACAAACTAATTGTAGAGTTAGAGCAGTCAAAACTATGAGTAAGGAAAGAATTAAAATGAAGTATAGAAGTTCAATAGGATTAATCGGGGTTTTATTCTTAAGTGCATGTACAATTCAAGTGCCTCCTTATAGTGCAGACATTGGTAACGTTTCAAAATTAAAGCAAGAAACAGTTTCCCCTCTATCTGTTGGCACAATTAAATCTGAAAAGAAACTAAATAAAATTTCACTTAGAGGCTCACCTCTTATTTCATCTGTAGGTAACAGTTATGGTAAATATATTGAAAATGCTTTATTGCAAGAGCTTAAGTTAGCCAAGCTTTGGTCTGGTGTTGCTAAAAAGCAAGTAACTGGCAAAGTAATTGACCAAGATATTGATGTTTCGGGTTTCTCAGAGGGAAGTTCATTTATAAAAGTAAACTTTATCGTCTCAGAAGAGAACATTATCTTATTCGAAAAAGAAATAATGGCCGAACACACTTTTGACTCTTCATTTATGGGAGCGATCGCCATCCCTAATGGTCAAAAAAGCTACGTAGAGTTAGTTCAAAAATTACTAACAAACCTATATGCAGATGAAGAGTTTATTGCCTCAATAAAATAACTCTATTACATCTATTTCAAATAAAAAAGAGTCATACTTCGTATGGCTCTTTTTATTTAAACTTACCCTAAAACCACTTAATTTTAAGCTTTGTCGAGTGAACTTTACTTGCTTGTGATCTAAATAAATTGCATTTAATGTCAACATA
>NZ_JASDDF010000071.1:0-3353 GCF_030407535.1 Pseudoalteromonas sp. APC 3224
CTGTATAAGAAATAAAACGCCGTCGGTTGGCTTTACTTTATAAAAACATTAATTGAAAAGAGTTATTCTGATACAAAATTTAAGTAAAACTGACTTAAAATACATGGATTAATATTTGAAGAATTATAAGCACCCAATGTTGTTTGAAGTATAAGTTGACATAGGCACATTCGATTTCATTGAGCTACAACGGCACAATTGAAGTGTAACTTGGCATAATATTGAAGCTTATAATGGCATAAAGTAACCAAATATAAGCTCTATAAAGGCAATCTCATAAAAATACTGCCAAGTTTAATTGGCTGCTATGTGCCATGAGCGGATAAAAAGTGAATTTGAAAGCCTGTTGGGTGGCGCCTTCGGCTTAACCAACCTACATTTTGACGTAGGTCGAATAAGTGGCGGAGCCACGCCATCCGACAAAAATGATGAATTTACCAGAAGCAAACTAATTTACCACGTTAGCGATATACATAACTGCTTTATACTGAAAGTTAAACCACTCTATACCGACTATTGACTGAGTGCTATTTGAGGACATTGATAATGCCCTGCTTAGGGGTGAGCAACGCAATACAGATCCCGCCGCGTACTACCTTAATCACTAAATTCAACGCATAGTAAATACGCCACGCGTTGCGAACCCTTCTTGAGCAGTTTGTTATATGCCTTTAATCCCATACTCTCGTTGCATTGCATCATGAGTCATAACAATACATTCTTGATCTCTAAATCCTTCTTTGTAACTAATCACGAAGAATTTTTCTTGTGTAAACCAGTCTTGGACATGCCCTGCCTGAGATGGATAATGCTCAATAAATTTGACGTTTTCAAAAGCTAAACTATGTTGTTCAGATTCGTTGTAATACTCAATAATATGATTTTTTGCATCATTCAAACTCGGACCGATTTTGGGCCCCAACCACATCAAAGCCGATAATTCATCATTTATATTACCTGCTGTATTCATTCCATTCGATAAACTTTGTTGTAGCTTTGATAAAACACCCATTAAGTCGTAGGATGTAATTTTCTTGATAACGTCTTGCTCTTCAGATTTTATTGAAGCTAGAATATCTTGAGACATAAAATAACTGTATATACCTTCCGAAGCATTAACAACCGAAATACCATTCCAGCCTACCTGCTGCGAAGCCATTAAAATTGGTGGTTTCTTAAATGCTGGATCTGTCCATAACCTAAGCCTAAATATGAGTTCTTGAGGACTTTTATATTGGTTTATAGAATCGTATCTTAATTTCACTTATTACTCCCTTTGTAGTACTCTGTATAGTTAATTGGTATATAACGCCCTCATAAGCTGCGGAACGTGTTGGACGCTTTTTTGCGTCATTTTCTTTCTAAGCAAAAAATCGCACGATGTGTGACGTCAGATTTAATGCGTTTGTTATATCGCTAGTCTTCTGTGTGAATATGCTGAACAGATTTTTGATAGTTTGTTACCGCAACATCAAGTTCGTTAATATCAGCCCAAGCAATGGCACCACTTGGTAGCTTAACGCCGTCCTTTTCCAAAATCGCATCTAGCAACTGCTTAATTTTGGAATACATATCTGGATCTGTTTTGATATTATTAATACAGTTTTCAGGTTTATCATTTGCAACTGTTTCTGAAAAGTAAGCCTCTTCAAAGTTAACTATTGATGCTACCACTTTTGATTCAGGTTGCATCTGAGCTTGTATTTTCCCATTATTTGTCCACGCTGGATTATTCATTTCAAACACATCGTATGCAATGCAACCATCTTTGCTTTTCTCTTTATTTCTTCGTTTCGACATACATTTTTGTGTATCTGTATCATGTAAAACGAAGTACTGACCTTTAAAGTGATTTAACACTTTCATCATTGACGCTACAGTTACTTTACCTCTAGCTCTTACAATATTAAGATCATGATATTCAAAATTATCATTAGAGGTTTCTTTATCTTTAATGTAACCAAATGCTGAATATTCAGTATCACCTTCAACAACTAGGACTCTCCCCCCAAAGAAAGCTTGCGAAATATGAGAGTCAAATAAATTTGTTAACTTCAAATTTTCTTTGTCGTCATCATCTAAACTCGCATCTTCTGGTCTATATAGAGTGGTTGTTTTTATGTTTCGGTGCTCATTTTTCTCAACCCTAATGACCGTTGTATGGTCTTTACTAAGATCAATAAAGTTTGGTGAATGTGTAGCTATCATTACTTGCCAATTATCACTTTCTGGTAACGAATACAGAACATCTCTGGCACTATCTATTGCAGTTGGGTGTAAGCTTACTTCTGGTTCATCCAACAATAATACGTGAGACGTATTATTTCCCAATTTTTCATGCTGAGATTTTGCCGACTTAGATGTTGTATTTTTAGCTTTAATGCCATTATCAGCTAAAAGTTTGAGAATAGTCCACAAAGCAGTTCTTCGACTTCCGCTTCCTTGTTTATTCAGAGGAAATTTTTCGCCACCTATCGCCCCCATTTGAACGTCGAACTCATCTCCTAGCAAATCCACTTTGATAGTAGAATTGCTCTCAGGAGCTAGAATTGATAATTCATGGTTTGGAAATATTTTTCCGATTATTTCGTTTGCAGTTGCCTCTAAATTTTGAACACTTTGATTTTGAGTTACCTTTGTATCTTTTCGTAGCTTGTCCAAAGAATCTAATACCTTTTCATAAACAGTCTTTTCATCAGCATCATTTTCTTTGTACTGTTTAATTCCTTCATCTAGTAAACTTTTCAAAAGTGATTTAATTGCTCTCGCTTGAATTTCTGGGTCATCAAATGTGCTTACCCTATGAGGTTTCGGTCTTTTAGATTTAGCCTTGTTATTCATACCCCAAGGCATAGTTTCATCATCACCTTTTTGAGCATAGCGGCCTAAGTTCACATTAAACCCTACACGTACGGGCTCAACATTGATTCCATTCCAAGTCCATTTTTCTCTTACAAGTAACATCCCATCATCTTGTTCCAAGCACCACTCATCACCAGGTTTCGTTTCATCAGTTGCTAAAGAATAAACCTCAACTTCCGGAAAAGATTCAGGTGTAACTTGTTTATTGTGGAAATCATCTTGTTCTAATTTCAAGCAATCTGTAACGACTTCAAAAGCTCTCAAAATAGTACTTTTACCAGCATTATTAGCACCAACTAAAACAACTATCTTATCAATATCTACAGTTACTTCATTAGCTCCTATACAACCAAAGTTTTTGATTATTAATTTCTTGATTTTTGGAATCATCTTAAATCCTTTTGAGTAACATTTTCTAAATTAACTTAATTAGAAAAAATATTATCGAGATCTTCGTCAATATAAACACCCGTTAATCCATTATCTTCTAC
>NZ_JASDDF010000072.1:0-1487 GCF_030407535.1 Pseudoalteromonas sp. APC 3224
ATCTACTTTAGTCTATTAACTTCTTCGCTTGTTTCACTATCACATAAAACGCGTTTGGCGTTGTATGGTTAAGCCTCACGGGTAATTAGTACAAGTTAGCTTAATGGCTCACACCACTTCCACATCTTGCCTATCAACGTTGTAGTCTTCAACGGCCCTTCAGAGACTTTAAAAGTCTAGTGAGAACTCATCTCGAGGCCTGCTTCGCGCTTAGATGCTTTCAGCGCTTATCAGTTCCGAACGTAGCTACCGGGCAATGCCATTGGCATGACAACCCGAACACCAGCGGTTCGTTCACTCCGGTCCTCTCGTACTAGGAGCAACCCCTCTCAATTCTCAAACGCCCACGGCAGATAGGGACCGAACTGTCTCACGACGTTCTAAACCCAGCTCGCGTACCACTTTAAATGGCGAACAGCCATACCCTTGGGACCGACTTCAGCCCCAGGATGTGATGAGCCGACATCGAGGTGCCAAACACCGCCGTCGATATGAACTCTTGGGCGGTATCAGCCTGTTATCCCCGGAGTACCTTTTATCCGTTGAGCGATGGCCCTTCCATTCAGAACCACCGGATCACTATGACCTACTTTCGTACCTGCTCGACGTGTCTGTCTCGCAGTTAAGCTGGCTTCTACCATTACACTAACCGTACGATGTCCGACCGTACTTAGCCAACCTTCGTGCTCCTCCGTTACTCTTTGGGAGGAGACCGCCCCAGTCAAACTACCCACCAGGCACTGTCCGTAACCCCGATTCAGGGGCCAACGTTAGAACATCAAAACTACAAGGGTGGTATTTCAAGGACGACTCCACAAAAACTAGCGTCTCTGCTTCAAAGTCTCCCACCTATCCTACACATGTAGGTTCAATGTTCAGTGCCAAGCTGTAGTAAAGGTTCACGGGGTCTTTCCGTCTAGCCGCGGGTACACAGCATCTTCACTGCGATTTCAATTTCACTGAGTCTCGGGTGGAGACAGCGTGGCCATGGTTACACCATTCGTGCAGGTCGGAACTTACCCGACAAGGAATTTCGCTACCTTAGGACCGTTATAGTTACGGCCGCCGTTTACCGGGGCTTCGATCAAGAGCTTCTCCGAAGATAACCCCATCAATTAACCTTCCGGCACCGGGCAGGTGTCACACCGTATACGTCATCTTGCGATTTTGCACAGTGCTGTGTTTTTAATAAACAGTCCCAGCCACCTGGTCACTGCGGCTCCAATCAGCTTAGAGAGCAAGTCTCATCACCAATCGGAGCGTACCTTCTCCCGAAGTTACGGTACGATTTTGCCTAGTTCCTTCACCCGAGTTCTCTCAAGCGCCTTAGTATTCTCTACCTGACCACCTGTGTCGGTTTGGGGTACGATTCGGTATAATCTGAAGCTTAGAGGCTTTTCCTGGAAGTATGGCATCAGCAACTTCATCACCGTGGTGACTCGTCTCGTGTCTCAGCCTAACAGCAACCCGGATTTACCTAAGTCACT
>NZ_JASDDF010000072.1:1580-3073 GCF_030407535.1 Pseudoalteromonas sp. APC 3224
ACGACTAGCCTACACACTTTCACATGGACTACCATCGCCATGCTTGCTTAGCCTGCTCCGTCCCCCCATCGCAATTATACCAAGTACGGAAATATTAATCCGTTTCCCATCGACTACGCCTTTCGGCCTCGCCTTAGGGGTCGACTTACCCTACCCTGATTAACATGGGATAGGAACCCTTGGTCTTCCGGCGTGCGGGTTTTTCACCCGCATTATCGTTACTCATGTCAGCATTCGCACTTCTGATACGTCCAGCATACCTCCCGGTACACCTTCAACCGCTTACAGAACGCTCCCCTACCACTCAGAATAAATTCTGAATCCGCAGCTTCGGTGCATAGTTTAGCCCCGTTACATCTTCCGCGCAGACCGACTCGACCAGTGAGCTATTACGCTTTCTTTAAAGGATGGCTGCTTCTAAGCCAACCTCCTGGCTGTCTGGGCCTTTCCACATCGTTTCCCACTTAACTATGACTTTGGGACCTTAGCTGGCGGTCTGGGTTGTTTCCCTCTTCACGACGGACGTTAGCACCCGCCGTGTGTCTCCCGGATATTACTTTACGGTATTCGGAGTTTGCAAAGGGTTGGTAAGTCGGGATGACCCCCTAGCCTTAACAGTGCTCTACCCCCGTAAGTATTCGTCCGAGGCTCTACCTAAATAGATTTCGGGGAGAACCAGCTATCTCCCGGTTTGATTAGCCTTTCACTCCTAACCACAGGTCATCCCCTAACTTTTCAACGTTAGTGGGTTCGGTCCTCCAATTGATGTTACTCAATCTTCAACCTGCCCATGGCTAGATCACCGGGTTTCGGGTCTATACCTTGCAACTATTCGCCCAGTTAAGACTCGGTTTCCCTACGGCTACCCTAATCGGTTAACCTCGCTACAAAATATAAGTCGCTGACCCATTATACAAAAGGTACGCAGTCACCCTCGAAGGGCTCCTACTGCTTGTACGTACACGGTTTCAGGTTCTATTTCACTCCCCTCACAGGGGTTCTTTTCGCCTTTCCCTCACGGTACTGGTTCACTATCGGTCAGTTGGGAGTATTTAGCCTTAGATGATGGTCCACCTATATTCAGTCAAAGTTTCACGTGCTCCGACCTACTCGATTTCACTTAAAATGCGTTTTCATGTACGGGACTATCACCCTGTATCGTGGCACTTTCCAGAGCCTTCCATTAACACATAATAAGCTTAAGGGCTGTTCCGATTTCGCTCGCCGCTACTATCGGAATCTCGGTTGATTTCTTTTCCTACGGGTACTTAGATGTTTCAGTTCTCCGCGTTCGCCTCGTTAACCTATGTATTCAGTTAACGATACCTGCAAGCAGGTGGGTTTCCCCATTCGGAAATCCTAGTCTCAAGTGCTTTTTACTAGCTTGACTAGGCTTATCGCAAGTTAATACGTCCTTCATCGCCTCCAACTGCCAAGGCATCCACCGTGTACGCTTAGTCACTTAACCATACAACCCAAACGGGTCTTTGTTT
>NZ_JASDDF010000007.1:0-140309 GCF_030407535.1 Pseudoalteromonas sp. APC 3224
TTAGGTAAAAAATCCACATCAGGTAAGTGCTTGTTGACATTGGGAGTGACACTTCATACATTAAGGGTATGAATATAAATTACTCACACACTTTTTTTTCTTTTTTTAGCTTCTTTATATAGAAGAGGCTTCCCTGTTTGTGAGATAAAATCAATCGAATAGTAAAGCCTCCCAACTGGGAGGCTTTTTTATTTTCACTGCAAAATCAGTGATATTTTTGGAATGAGGAAAACCAAATGAGCAACGATGTACTTGATACTCTCAGGCACGATATAAATGAAATCGACTCCGATTTACTTGTTTTACTAGCAAAGCGACGCCGCATTAGCCATGGCGTAGTTGAATATAAAATAGCAAATAATAAACCCATCCGTGATGAGGCACGTGAACTGGCTTTACTCGAAAAACTTATTGGCTATGGCAAATCGTTAGGACTTGACGCTTACTACGTTAACAATGTTTTTCAAACAATATTAGAAGACTCCGTATTACATCAACAAGCCATGCTTCAAAAGAATTTAAACCCTGACGCACTCAGTGAAACTCATCGCGTAACATATTTAGGCGGCCAAGGCTCTTATAGCCAACTTGCGTGCCATAAATATTTTAGCCGTCGTCCGGGTAAATTAGTTGAAATTGGTTGTACCTCATTTGAAGAAATCACCGGTAAAGTAGAAAAAGGTCAAGCCGACTTTGGCTTACTGCCAATTGAAAATACCAGTTCGGGTAGTATTAATGAAGTATTTGATTTACTGCAGCATGCACAAGTCTCTATTGTCGGTGAAGTTACTCATAGCGTTGAGCATTGCTTATTAGCAGCCCCAGGAACTGAGTTAAGCCAATTAACTAAGGTATTTGCACACCCACAACCCTTTGCCCAGTGTAGCCGTTTTTTACAGGGTCTTGGTGAACTTCAACATGAAACCTGTGATTCGACCTCAAGTGCATTAAAGTCAGCTCTCGACACACCAAACAGTGCAGCTATCGGCTCAGCGCAAGCTGGTAAAAATGTAGGTCTTGAAGTGATCAAGGCGAATCTTGCCAATCAAAAAGAAAATCATAGCCGCTTCATTGTTGTTGCACGCAAACCACTGCAAGTATCAACTCAAATACCTACTAAAACCAGTTTAATTATGTCAACCAAACAACAAGCCGGATCGCTTGCCGATGCGTTAATGATTTTTAAACAGCATAATATTAATTTAGTGAAACTAGAGTCTCGGCCCACTCCTGGCAATCCGTGGGAAGAAGTGTTTTATGTAGACTTGGAGGCTAACTTAATCGATAACCAAGTGAAGCATGCATTAGAAGAGCTCAAACAGCACACTCAATATGTTCGTGTACTTGGTTGTTACCAAAGCGAGTCTTTACAAGCTGTTAGTGTTGAAAACTAATCGAATTTTAAAAGGGCCTAGCGGCCCTTTTCTTTTCACGGAGCTATTCTTTTTAATCGAGTACTTTCGCATCATTCGCTTTATTTAATAAACTACGGCTTTGGGTTAAAAAATGCGCCGTTGAATCTGAGAAGTAAGACTTTGCATCTGCAAATGCATCAATTAATGCGGGCTTATCTCCTGCTTTTAGCTTTTCAAGCGTCTCTGAAAACAGCGACTGATACTGCGCTAATAAGCTTTCGACATTGTCAAATTGTGCTAACATAATATCGGTGTATAGCTCTGGCGATTGCGCAAATAAACGGCCAACCATCATTAGCTCTAATTGATAAATAGGTGATGAGCAACTTCTTAACTCGGCAAGTGTATGCCCCTGTTTTGCTAAAAACTGACCGTACACAAAGGTCGTTAAATGGCGCATAACCTGAATAATTTGCATTGCTTCATCATGCTTTTTAGCATCTAGCTCAACTAACTGACAACCCCATATTTGTAGCTGCTTTAATAACCCTTGCGCCACCTCATGACTGCGCCCTTCGCATACCACCACAGTTTGTTTCACCCAATGAGAAATATCAGGGCCAAACATGGGATGTAAGCCAACAACAGGTCCGCTATGTACTTTTTTAAGTACCGTTAATGGGGCTTGTTTAACTGATGTAATATCAACCAGCAAACAATCATCATCAAGTTTCGGTAGTGCATTAACAACTGTTTCAAGGGCATTTATTGGTACACTGATCATCACCAGTTTTGCACCTTTTAGAATATCGACTGCCTGCGATTGCTGCGCTTTATCTAAAATTTTGACTTCGTATCCCGAGCGCTGAAATTGTTTTGCAAATAACTGCCCCATGGCCCCTTCACCGCCAACAATAACAATTGGCGATAATCGTGGATCGGCACAAGCTAATTTGGCTTGTTGATTTTGATAAGCTTCACGCATCATGCGTCTGAGAATGTCTTCAACTAAATCAGGATTTACACCTTGATTAATAGCCTCTTGGCGTCGCGCAGCTAATAAATTGGCTTCTCTATCGGGTGCATGTAATGGCGCGCCAGTTTGTTGTTTTATTGCGCCTATTTGTTGAGTAATGCCATTGCGTTTTGCAAGTAAGGCAACCAGTTGCGCATCACATTCATCTATGTCTGTTCTTAGCTGCGCTAAATCACTTATCTCTGCCACGTTCTCATTCCATCCCAAAAAAGCAAAATCGTAAATTAATAATTACAAAAAAGTAAACTAATCAATACGATAAATACTAACAGGATACGTTAGGGGTTAAAAGGCAAATTATTGAAAAGATCACTATCAGTTGTTCAACTAAAACCAAGGTGGAAACGGTAGTAAGTAACCTAAACGCTAGATAATAAATCTATCTCAAGCAGCTATTTTAGCGCTAACTACATTGAATTTACGTAGGTTCAGGTTAAGTAGAGAATCTTAAAAAGTGGCTAAAGCCACTTTTATTAAGTAACCGGCGAGCGGTTAAGGAGAACTATTAGTATTCTAATGCCATAGCCGCAAGCGACATAACACTGTCGAATGATTCTGCGCCAGCGATAAATAAGCCATTGTGACAAAACATAGCATCATCGATACCGGTTACCGCTTGAAATTCTTCATCTGATAATCCTGCCCATGGTGAAGGTAATGACTTTCTGTCTTCAAAAGAGCCTAATTCTGCAGGCACCGTTTGCACTATCCACTTGCCAGAATGAGATGGGTAGACAACAAATAATGCCTCATCAGATAAACTATGTACGGTTTTTTTCCACGGAGTATAGCGCTCTAACACGATTAATCGAGGATCATCAGCTTGTTTTATTGCTTGAGCAACAATCTTTTTAGCATTTAAACCACCTCGGGCAGAAGCTACAAAACGAATCAGTAAAGTGTGTGCAAATTCAACCGCTTGATCAAAAGCAGCATCAAAATTACTTTCCTCTTCCCAAGTTGGGTTAAACATAGAAATTGCTTGGCTTAAGCTAATGCCTGTAGCAACCCCTTCAACATGGCCACAATCAATGGCATCAATAGTTGACACGAGCCCTGCATCCACCGCATTAGCCACATCTTGGTTATCATCACATATTGCTAAACCATACTTTTTCCACACCAAACCAAATGATGAAAAAGGAATACCATTTTCACGAGCGCCAGCACCACCGCGCTGATGGTGATCAAATCGGTCAGTTTGTGGGTCATATTGACCGCCAACATCAATAACCACATCGGCGTCATTAATAATCGCATTATCGCGTGTGCGGATCAGGGTAAAAGAAGGGAAAATAATTTTAAGCGCAGCGATACTAAAAACATCATCTGCGTGAAAATTGCCGTTGTGTGTAACTATCGTTTTATCATTCATTTTTGTACATCATTTTTTGCAAGAAGTAAGAAGATATTGTGATTTGAAGATGTGTATTGGTTTTTAAATATAGCGCTAAAAAATCGCAATAGCATTAAAACCAAAACGGGTTGCAACCCAAAGGTTGCAACCCGTTTTTTTGCGTTGATAAACAGCGCGTATTAGTTAAGTTTTTCTCTAATACGTGCAGATTTACCAGAACGCTCACGTAGATAGTAAAGCTTAGCACGACGAACTGCACCGCGACGCTTAACTGTTACGCTATCGATAAGAGGGCTATGCGTTTGGAATACACGCTCAACACCTTCACCGTTCGAGATTTTACGAACTGTGAATGCTGAGTGAAGACCACGATTACGCTTAGCGATTACAACACCTTCAAAGGCCTGTAGACGCTCTTTAGCACCTTCTTTTACTTTTACCTGTACAACCACTGTATCACCAGGGCCAAATGCAGGTACGTCTGTTTTAAGCTGCTCTTCTTCAAGCGCTTTAATAATATTTTGGTTTACTTTTGCCATTATGTTTCTCACTTTCCTAGGTGTAACTGTCTTCTAGCCACAAGCTTTTTGGTACTCTTGCTGAAATTCTGCGAGTAATACCGCTTGCTCCTCAGTCAGAGCTAGGTTATGCAACAAGTCAGGACGTCGTAACCAAGTTCTGCCTAATGACTGCTTAAGCCGCCATTTTGCTATCGCTTGGTGATTACCACTGAGTAATACAGCAGGAACCTGTTTGTCGTCCAATGTTTCTGGTCGTGTATAGTGAGGACAATCTAGCAAGCCATCCGAAAATGAGTCTTGCTCTGCTGATTGATTGTGTCCTAACACGCCTGGCACTAATCGCGCTACTGCATCAATTAGTGTCATGGCTGGTAGTTCACCACCACTCAAAATAAAATCACCAATTGACCATTCTTCGTCAACGTATGACTCTATTATTCTCTCATCTACACCTTCATATCGACCGGCAATCAAAATCAGTTTTTCAGAGTTAGCTAATTCGCTAGCTCCTTGCTGATCAAGTTTGCGCCCTTGTGGGGACATATAAATTACTTTAGCACCATCGCCTGCCGCTTTTTTAGCATCAAGGATGGCTTTTTCTAATGGTTTAACCATCATTAACATACCGGGTCCGCCCCCGTAAGGACGATCATCTACGGTTCTATGCTTGTCTAAAGCGTAGTCTCGTGGGTTCCAGCAGTTAAAATCGATTAATCCATTTTTTACTGCGCGACCAGTAACCCCTTGTTGGGTAATAGCATCAAACATGTCCGGAAAAAGGCTTATCACCCCTACCCATAATGAACTAGTTTGAGTCATTAAAACCCAGGATCCCAGTCTACGGTAATTTCTTTCACGTCGTATTTAACCTCTTTTATAACTGAGTCAGTTAAAAAAGGAATTAAACGCTCCGATTGACCAAATGCATCTTTACTGTTTGCTTTAACAACCAGTACGTCATTTGAGCCTGTCTCCATCAAGTCATCAACAATGCCTAAGTTATAACCTTTATCAGTCATAACCGACATGCCAATGAGATCTCGCCAATAAAACTCACCTTGCGGGAGTTCTGGTAATTGCGTTGCATCCATTGAGATTTCTGCATGGGTATAAGCCATTGCTTCGTCTCTGTCGTTTACTTGCGCAAATTTAGCGATAAAGCCTTTGTTGTGGCGACGCCAGTCGACCACTTCTAAGGACTGCCATTTACCTTGTTGCCCTATCAACCACGGGCTGAAATCGAAGATCCCTGCGGGATCATCAGTAAATGAATGTACCTTAAGCCAGCCCTTTATACCATAAGGGGCGCCGAGCTTTCCTACGACAATTATTGATGAGGTGTTCTCTTGACTCATGGTTACACTTACGCCTATTAAGCCGCTTTACGAGCGTCTTTAACTAATTTAGCTACACGATCTGAAAGACCTGCGCCCTGACCTACCCAGTGATCTACACGAGATAAATCTAAGCGAAGTTTTTCTTCCTGACCCGAAGCGATTGGGTTAAAGAAACCAACTTTCTCGATGAAGCGACCGTCACGCGAGAAACGGCTATCCGCAACCACAATTTGATAGAAAGGGCGTTTTTTAGCGCCACCACGTTGCAAACGAATAGTTACCATACCGTCCTCTAAATAGATTGACTGTTTTCATTAATAAGATTTACTCCCCAGTATGGGGAGCCGGTGAATTGTACGAGTTTTTAGCAACAATGCAAGTAAGAAGTGATGCAAAAAGGCAGTTTAGTAGATTAAACCGTGATCCAAGAAGAAAAAGTATGTGAACAAGCTATTCTGTGCATAGTTTATTCAACAATAAAGAGGCACTTTGCCTCTTTATTGATTACTTTTTGTCTCATATTGGAGATGTTAAAGCTTAAATTCTTAAAATTTCGGACCACCGCCACCCATCATTCCCGGTGGTAACATCCCTTTCATGCCACGCATCATTTTTTGCATGCCACCTTTACCTTTCATTTTTTTCATCATTTTTTGCATTTGGGTAAACTGCTTAAGCAGCTTATTGATCTCTTGTACTTGAGTACCCGACCCAGCTGCAATGCGCTTTTTACGCGAACCTTTAATGATTTCAGGGCGTGCACGCTCTTTTTTCGTCATAGAGCTAATAATCGCTTCCATTTGAATAAAGGTTTTATCACCCATTTGGCCTTTTACTGCGTCTGGGATGTTTTGCATGCCTGGCAGTTTATCAAGCATCGACATCATGCCGCCCATATTTTTCATCTGCTTTAATTGATCAGCAAAATCATCCAGTGTAAAACCATCACCTTTAAATACTTTTTTCGCTACTTTTTCTGCCTGCTCTTTGTCTACTTTCATCTCGACTTCTTCGATTAATGAAAGTACATCACCCATGCCTAAAATACGTGAGGCGATACGATCAGGGTGGAAAGGTTCAAGTGCATCAGTACGCTCACCAACACCCATAAACTTAATAGGCTTGCCGGTAATATGACGAATAGATAACGCAGCACCACCACGGGCATCACCGTCTGTTTTAGTTAAAATCACACCGGTTAAAGGCAACGCTTCGTCAAACGCCTTCGCGGTGTTTGCAGCATCTTGACCTGTCATTGCATCAACAACGAATAAAGTCTCGATTGGGTTAATTGCACCATGAAGCGCTTTGATTTCATCCATCATGTCATTATCAACATGCAAGCGACCTGCAGTATCGACTAATACCACATCAATAAATTTCTTTTTCGCGTGAGAAATAGCAGCTTGTGCTATATCAACTGGCTTTTGTGAAATGTCACTTGGGAAAAACTCTACATCTACTTCTGTCGCTAATGTTTCTAACTGCTTAATTGCCGCAGGGCGGTATACATCGGCACTCACTACCAGCACAGATTTTTTCTTGCGCTCTTTTAAAAACTTAGCGAGTTTACCCACACTGGTTGTTTTACCAGCACCTTGAAGACCCGCCATCATCACAACAGCTGGCGGCTGTGCGTTAAGGCTTAGCTCTTCGTTGGCTTCGCCCATTGCTTTTTCAAGTTCTTCACGAACAATTTTTATAAATACTTGGCCTGGGCTTAAGCTTTTAGTAACTTCAATACCCACTGCGCGTTCTTTAACTTGTTTTACAAACTCGCGAACAACAGGCAACGCCACATCGGCTTCTAAAAATGCCATTCGTACTTCACGAAGTGTATCTTTAATATTGTCTTCAGTTAGGCGGCCACGGCCACTAATATTTTTTAGGGTTTTACCTAATCGTTCTTGGAGGTTCTCAAACATGTAACGGTTCCGAAAAGACGTTGAAATCAACTCTATTAATAGGGTCGATGTTATTAAAATTCAATTAGAAATAGTATACCGTAAATGGTGGCATACAATACAGTGCTGAAATGCTGCTTATTGAGTTTCTTTTTACAGGGTCTATGCATTTGCTTTGCTATAAAATACAATGGCCACATAACGAACACGAATTATTTGACTTCAATTAAGTGGCCAAAGCAAAATGCTGATTATTAGTTTAACTATTATTGCCAGTTTATTTTATGTGTTAGCAACGTCTCACGTGCTTTCGCGGTTGTTTCATCATCAGGGCCCGAGCCAAAAAGTTACTATTATACTCAGTACGGTCGCTATTTTGGCGCACATGCTGCTTTTAGTAAATTCGGTATTTAGAGCTGATGGACAAGATTTAAGCATTGTTAATGTGGCATTGCTGACTTGCTGGATTATCGTGCTGTGTGTTACTACCGTTTCTTTGAAGTTTCCCGCGACCTTGCTACTACCTGTAGTTTATGGTTTTGCTGCGCTATTAACAATTTCTAGCTTATTTATCCCTCATCATGTTCTATTACAAAGTATTAATGTAGAGCTGGCGCTAGTTGCGCATATATCACTGTCATTATTAGCCTACTGCATTTTAATTATTGCAACTTTGTATGGCGTACAGTTTTACTTTATTGATAAGCGCTTAAAACGAAAAGACCTAGCGATAGTTCACAGTCACTTACCGCCGCTAATGGTAGTGGAGCGCCAACTTTACCAGTTATTAAACTTAGGCACCGTATTATTAAGTGTGGCGCTTATTACCGGATTTGTATTTCTAGATGGCATGTTTGCCAAAGAGTTTATTCACAAAACAATCCTATCCTTAGTTGCTTGGGCCATTTTCACTACAATTGCGGTTGGCCATGTAAAACGTGGTTGGCGAGGAAAAGTAGTGGTAGTAAGTATAATGATCGCTGCTTTTACACTCACACTCGCTTATTTTGGTAGCCGTTTTATACAAGAAGTGGTCCTGAATAAGTTTTAACTTGACTCTGAAAGCTCACTCTAGCTTAATACGCATTGGTTTATAAAAAAAGGATCCATCGTTGGACGACATATCGACAAGTACCCTGTTTATCATATTAGGTTTATTGGTGCTTTTTTCTGCTTACTTCTCCGGGTCAGAAACCGGAATCATGTCAATCAACCGTATTCGTTTGCGACACCTCGCTAAAGAGAACCATCGTGCTGCGAAACGCGTTAGTAAATTACTGAGTCGACCAGATAGGTTGATAGGTCTGATACTCATTGGTAATAACCTGGTTAATATTGCTGCAGCTCAGGTAGCCACCATTATTGGTATACGCTTGTATGGCGATTTAGGTATTGCGATAGCGACAGGTGCATTAACACTTGTTGTACTAATTTTCGCTGAAGTAACGCCAAAAACATTGGCTGCCCTCTATCCTGAGCGAGTCGCTTTTCCCAGCTCTGTGATACTCAAAGGTTTGTTAAAAATACTCTTCCCGTTTGTGGTTGTTGTTAACTGGATGACCAACGGCATATTACGCTTATTTGGTATTAGTGCTGCACAAATAGATGAGCACAGCATGAGTAAAGAAGAATTAAAAACCGTGCTTAATGAATCAGGGGCTTTGATCCCGGCGCGCCATCAAAGTATGCTGACCTCAATTTTAGATTTAGAACAGGTTACCGTTGAAGATATTATGATACCCCGCAATGAAATTGTGG
Organism: Pseudoalteromonas sp. APC 3224; assembly: GCF_030407535.1. GTDB lineage: Bacteria > Pseudomonadota > Gammaproteobacteria > Enterobacterales > Alteromonadaceae > Pseudoalteromonas. Next base: position 9,269 of record NZ_JASDDF010000007.1, read on the forward strand.
CGATTGATATCAACGATGACTGGAAAATAATTAGTAAACAGCTGACTCATGCTCAACATACTCGCGTACTTTTATATCGCGACAATATAGATGATGCAGTGGGATTTATTCACTCTCGTGATGCATTGCGTCTTCTTACTAAAGAGCAATTCGATAAACCTTCGCTACTGCGCGCTGTACGTGAAATTTACTTTATTCCTGAGGGAACGTCGCTTAACACCCAACTACTGAAGTTCCAATTATCAAAAGAACGAATTGGTATTGTTGTTGATGAATATGGCGATATCCAAGGCTTAGTTACTCTAGAAGATATTCTTGAAGAGGTTGTGGGCGATTTCACCACTACTCAAACTCGTACACCGAGTGAAGAAGTAACCACACAAAATGATGGCTCTTATATTGTTGATGGTGGTGCTAACGTGCGCGACTTAAATAAAGAAATGGGTTGGGAATTCCCATTAGATGGCCCTAAAACGCTAAGTGGCCTCATTGTTGAGTACTTAGAAGACATCCCTGATGCTAACTTAAGCATTCGTATTGCAGGTTATCCGGTTGAGGTACTTGAAGTGAAAGAAAACATGATTAAACAAGTTAAAATTCAGCCCAATAAACGTAAAAAATAAACTAACAAAAAAGGAGCCAAATGGCTCCTTTTTTAATTAATCTGGGCTTAGATTAGTTAAAAGAATAAACGCTCTAACCAACCTTTGTCTAAATCATCCTCACAGCGTCTTAGCTGCGCTCCATAACGGCTCGCACGGTGTTTTACTTTATTGGCAACGCTCATTAACCATTTTTTCTTACGATAAGTGCCTCGCTTATAACCGCCCCACCCTTCGTGATAGTTTAAATACTGTGCGTAGGCATCCCATTTAGAAACACCATTAACTTTATGGGTTTTATAAACAAACCACGCCATAAAATCGATCGCATCTTCAAATTCATCTCTATCAGCACCACTATTACCTGTTTCACGAATATAATCAGACCAAGTTGGCGTTTTAGCTTGAGAATAACCATAAGCATCACTTGCGCGTCCAGTTGGTATTATCCATAAAAAGTATTCCATAGGAGGTGCAGCATCATGACGAAAAGAGCTTTCTTGATACATCATGCTCATTAATACGTGTTTGGGAGAGCCCCACTTGTCTTGCGCGTCTTTAGCATCAAAATACCAGTCAGATTTCTCTTCAAAGATTTTACAAATATCTTCTGGTTGCTTTGGTGGTGCAGTGGCACAACCAACTAAAGTAAGCACTAGAGATAAAGTAATAATATTTTTTTTCATTTTTTAAGATCTCACTGAACTTTTTAAAAAAGCGTGGGTCTGAATCTATGAATGCAGCAGTACAGCATTGTTTCATCCCTAAAGAATATTTACGCAGCTACTATGAGCTGCGTTTTTTTTGCCTACGACTTACTTGGGTCTGTTGACCTTTCAAGGTTGAATTTGCAGCAGTCTGTTTGGTATTTAGGCAAGGCAGAGCCTATGTGGTGTGGTTATTCCCCATAAATAGGCGATAACGCAGCATCAATGCCAAACAGGCGCTGCCCTTCGGGTTCTGCCTAGGAGCGATTTGCTCTTTGTTGCTCGGTTTTTACTTATTCTTACATGGATGTAAGCCAGTAGAATAACGCAGGAGCAGTTATCGAGCCCACTAGGTTACAAACCTCGCGCCGCGATTAAACCGCTCCTAGTTTGAACAAATTGTAATCCGCAAAGGTCAACTGACCCTGAAATATGTATCTAAAAATGCAGTAAATGATTGATTATCGGCTTGCTCAATTGCTTTTTGAGCTTGGTAAGACTCTGTCGCTTGTTGCTCTAACCACGACTTTGAGAATTCAGTATAACTGGCTATATCATGGCTTTGTTTATACTTTTGAGCAAGTGAGAGTGCATAATGACCATTATCTAGCCCTGATGCTTTTAATTGCTCAACATAACGCCCTGAATAAGTTAATGTAGGATTATGCACCCACGTTGCCATGCGCTTAATAGTGTTTGAGTAATAATCAACCCCGTACGCGCTATCCATCCACTTAGCAACATCAACGAGCTGATTAAATATTTCATCACCCCATGATTCAAGACTGCGCTGCTCATTATTAAAATTAAGCATTAGGCCTTTTTCACGGCCTTGGTTTACTACTGTATCAAGATTTTCAGTGCTTCGCGCTTGCTCTTCCCAGTCCATAGTCGCTGAGTCTTTTAATAAGCAATAGGTTAAAAATACATCTAAGAAGTGTATTTGCTCTAAATCAATGCCTACTTCACTAAATGGGTTAACATCCAATGCACGAATTTCAATATATTCTATACCCGCTCTTAGTAATGCATCAGTGGGTGTTTCACCATTTTTAGCATTACGCTTAGGGCGAATTGGCGAGTAAAACTCATTCTCTATTTGTAGAATATTTTTATTTAATTGCTTTGGCTCTGCACTAGTATAGTCGTCAATACTGCCATAAATATCTGAAGGCGTATTTATGGCTTTTTTAAGCCCTGCTACATACTCATCTAATGAGTTATACATAACGCGTAATGATGACTGTGCACTGTTAGTATAACCTAAGTTGCCTAATCGTAGCGCCGTGCCCACTTCTAAGTATAAAGTACCTTTACCTAGCTTTTTAAACGGTAAATCACTTTTACGCCCTTGCAAAAATGAACTACACAATGCCGGTGACGCACCAAACATATAACTAATTAACCACAACTCGCGTTTAAAATTGCGAATTAATGCTAAGTACCCATCAGATATAAAGTCTTCAAGCTTCGCACTGCTTTGCTTTTGTGAATGTAGTGACTGCCATAACGTTTCTGGAAAAGAAATATTAAAGTGCACCCCAGCAATCGCTTGCATCATACTACCATAGCGGTTCTTTAAACCTTCGCGGTATAAGGTTTTCATTTTACCAACGTTAGAATCGCCAAATTGTGCTAATACAATATCGTCTTGATGATTTATAAAACACGGCATACTAATTGGCCACAGTAGTTCATCGCCCATATGTTCTAGGGTGAACTTTTGTAAATCTTTCAGCTGTTGTAACGTTTGCGTTGATGACTCGCTAACAGGCGTAATAAACTCAAGTAAAGACTCAGAAAAGTCAGTCGTGATATGTCCGTTGGTAAGCGCGCAGCCAACCCCTTTTGGGTGAGCTTGTTTAGAAATAGAACCATCGGGTTTAATTCTTAATGATTCTCTCTCAATACCGCGCATAATACCTTTAATAGCATGCTGATTATCTGCATTAGATAGCGCGTTGAGCGTGTTCTTTAAATTATAAGTTGCCAAAAAAAAGTTTCCTCGAGCCAAGTGGCTTAATCATAAGGTTATGGGGTCTAATTACCTTTACTCAAGATTAAATGAAGAAAAAACTATATGAATTTATTAGATATAGCTTTTAATGAATTTTAAACACGCTTTGTTTCACGCCATAAAAGATAATCTTGCCATTGCCACCAGCAATATACAATTTCTTTTACATATTATTTGCCACAATACATCGCAACCTCAAGGCATTATTTCTCCCCGTACGAAAGGGTGAATCACTTGCTAAAAGTTTGGCATAACCAAAAAAATCAATTACTCTTAAAATTGATAAAGATCATAAAAACATTAAAAAAAATGCCTTACTACTGCTATTTAAAACTTATCACTAACGTACATTAGTTTTAGTAATTACAATAGACACCCCAATAAAGAATGATAAAGGATTACTATGCGTCGTAATCAAAGCTTGATAGATGAAGAGGTCACTTTTGAAGAACATCAAGAGTTAGTTTCAACGACCGATCTTCGAGGTGTTATTACCTATGCCAATCATGAATTTTGCAGTATTGCTGGCTATGAAATGGATGAACTCATTAATAAAAACCACAATATCGTTCGCCATCCTGATATGCCTAAAGCGGCATTTAAAGAGATGTGGGACACCTTAAAGCAAGGGCATTCTTGGCGTGGTGCTGTAAAAAACTTATGTAAAGATGGCCGTTACTATTGGGTTGATGCATTTGTAACACCTATTTTTGAACATGGCCAATTGATTGGTTATCAGTCTGTGCGTGTAAAACTCTCGCAACATGCAAAACGCAGAGCGCAGAAGCTGTATGCCAAAATTAACGCTAATAAGTCACTATTTAGCTGGCGTGAGCACACCTCACTCAGACAGAGCTTGAGCATAGCCGGTGTTTTAGTTTGGTTAGCTAGTGTCGCTATATGGGGATCAATCACGATTGCAGCGGTTAACTTGGTGGTGTGTATTATCATTTTAGCTTTAAATTATGATGAGCTAATAGCAACACCTGCAACTCTAAAGCAGCAAAAAAGCCAGGCAGATTCGGTGTCTCGTTATGTATTCAGTGGTTCACACCCTCACAGTATTAGTGATTACCGAGAGCAAATGCTTTGCGCCAAGTTAAAAACGGTACTCGGTCGTATTAAAGACTCAACCTTGAGTTTTAATACCATTGCCCAAGACTTAGATCAGCAATCTACGCTGACCGAACAAGGAATTTCCTCTCAGGGAACTCAGCTTGAGCAAATAGCCACTGCAATGTCACAAATGAGCACCACTATTGGTGAAATTTCTAATAATACCAATAATACCGCAGATAAAGTGGGGATCACCTATCAAAGCTGCTCTGATATAAAAAGTCATATTGCCGATAACAGCAAGATGGTATCTGACTTAGCCATGCAAGTTGAGCAAGCGGCAACCACAGCCACAGGGCTGGCCTCTGAAGCTGATAAAATTGGTCAGGTAATGAGTGAAATAGAAGGTATTGCAGAGCAAACTAATTTGTTAGCACTGAACGCCGCGATTGAAGCTGCCCGTGCTGGTGAGCATGGTCGAGGTTTTGCGGTGGTGGCTGATGAAGTACGCGCATTGTCCTCACGTACTCAAAACGCCACAGCTCAAATTCACAGCTCCATTAAAGAGATTCAAGATACTTTGTTTAGCTGGTCTAAAATCATGCAGAGCACAAAACAACAAGCCGATGACTGTGTTAACACCACAGGGCAAACACAACAAGAGCTAGATAGTATTTTCATTCAAATTAGTGAAATTTCACAACTTGCTACCGACATCTCAGCCGCCGCAGAGCAACAACAAGTGGTAAGTCGAGATATTGGCTGCAATGTTGAAAAAATTAAAGGCTTGGGGGATGACAATTTACAGCTCAGTTATAGCGTAGCGCATGGCGCTGCTGAATTGGTCGAAGGCTCACGAAAAGTAAATGATTTACTGCTTACCTTTAAAGTTTAATCCACCCACTTGAATCAAAAACAAAAAAGCCGCTGTTTTCAGCGGCTTTTTACTGTGCTCAGATTATCGGCTAGTAAACTCTAAGCCCTCACTACTTGCATCAATAACAATGATGCAGCCTGGTTGAAAATCATTATTAAGCAGCTTTTGTGCTAACGGATTTTCAATGGTTTGTTGTATTGCACGCTTAAGTGGGCGAGCGCCATAAACCGGATCAAAACCACTGGCAGCAATCCGCTCAAGCGCAGCATCCGTCAATTCAAGTAAATAGCCCATCTCAGTTAATCGTTCACGCAATTTACTTAACTGTATGTCTGCGATTTCTTTAATATGACTATGTGCAAGTGAGTGGAACACTACTGTTTCATCAATACGGTTAATAAATTCAGGCCTGAACTCATTATGCAGTACACCCATTACCTTTGCTTTAAGCTCGTCATAGTCATTACTTCCCGATTGCTCTTGGATAATGTCTGAACCTAAGTTAGAGGTCATAATGATAACCGTATTTTTAAAATCAACCGTACGCCCTTGGCCATCCGTTAAACGACCATCATCAAGAACTTGTAATAAAATATTAAACACATCTGGATGCGCTTTTTCTATTTCATCAAGCAAGATAACCGAATACGGCTTACGACGAACGGCTTCCGTTAAGTAGCCCCCTTCTTCGTAACCTACATAACCAGGAGGAGCACCAACTAAACGCGCCACTGAGTGTTTTTCCATAAACTCAGACATATCAATGCGTACCATGGCACTTTCGGTGTCAAACATATAGCCAGCCAATGCTTTCGTTAGCTCTGTTTTACCCACCCCTGTTGGTCCTAAGAATAAAAATGAGCCAATAGGACGATTCGGATCAGCAAGCCCTGCACGCGAACGACGGATGGCATTAGCCACCGCAACTACCGCTTCATCTTGCCCTATCACTTTATTATGTAATTGCGTTTCCATTTGCAATAGCTTTTCACGCTCACCTTGAAGCATACGTGCCACCGGAATACCAGTCCAACGTGATAAAATCTCAGCTATTTCATCTTCGCCCACTTGGTTTTTAAGTAAGCTCATTTCTTGCATTTCGGCTTGCGATGCTAAATCAAGCTTACGCTCAAGCTCGGGTATACGGCCATATTGCAGTTCTGACATGCGCTGTAAATCGCTTGCTCTGCGTGCCACTTCTAAATCAAGTCGTGCCTGTTCAAGCTCAGCTTTAATGACTTGCGTACCTTGCAAAGACGCTTTTTCGGCATTCCATACTTCATCGAGTTCACGGTATTGCACCTCAAGCTCAGTGATCAGCTCAACCATTTCTGCACGGCGCTTTTGACTCGCCTCGTCTTTTTCTTTAGCCAAGGCGTTATCTTCAATTTTTAACTGAATGATACGACGCTCTAACTTATCTAAGGCTTCAGGTTTTGAATCAATTTGCAGTCGAATAGAAGAGCCCGCTTCGTCAATTAAATCAATTGCTTTATCAGGTAATTGGCGATCACTAATATAGCGATGTGATAACTGCGCTGCAGCAACAATTGCCGGATCGGTGATTTCCACTGAGTGATGTAATTCGTAACGCTCTTTTAGACCACGTAATATAGCGATAGTATCTTCAACCGATGGCTCTTCAATTAATACTTTTTGGAAACGGCGCTCAAGTGCAGCATCTTTTTCAATGTATTTACGATATTCATCTAAGGTCGTTGCACCTACGCAATGAAGTTCACCACGTGCTAGTGCAGGTTTTAACATGTTACCCGCATCCATAGCGCCATCACTTTTACCTGCGCCAACAATGGTATGAATTTCATCAATAAACAAAATCACTTGGCCTTCTTCTTTGGCCAATTCATTTAAAACTGATTTTAAACGCTCTTCAAATTCACCTCGGTATTTGGCCCCCGCAACTAATGCACCCAAATCAAGCGAGAGTACGCGCTTGTTTTTTAGGCCCTCTGGTACTTCTCCATTAATAATACGTTGCGCAAGCCCTTCGGCAATCGCGGTTTTACCCACCCCAGGCTCACCAATTAACACAGGGTTATTTTTGGTGCGACGTTGTAATACTTGGATGGTGCGACGAATTTCATCATCACGGCCGATTACAGGGTCAAGCTTACCTTGCTCCGCCCGCTCAGTTAAATCAATAGTGTACTTTTCAAGTGCTTGACGAGTTTCTTCAGCATTAGGATCATCAACTTTTTGACCACCGCGAATTGCTTCTATGGCAGTTTCAACTTTGTTAGCAGTGATATTAAGTGCTTTAAATACACTACCAAGCGGCCCTTTATCTTCACATGCAACTAAAACAAACAGTTCGCTTGAGATATATTTATCTTTGCGTTTTTGGGCATACTTGTCACACAGATTAATAAGTGAAACCATGTTGTTTGACAATTGCACATCGCCACCAACACCTTCCACTTTAAATAACTTTTCTATCTCTTGAGATAGTTTGGTATTGAGCTCGTCAATACTAATGCCCATTTGTGCAAATAAGGCACGCACACTTGAACCACTTTGCTTTAATAAAGCATACATAAGGTGAACGGGTTCAATAAATTGATGATCGCGACCTAGCGCTAATGATTGCGCATCTGAAAGCGCAGACTGAAATTTACTTGTAAATCTATCTAAACGCATGGGGGTTTACCTATAAAAAAACGAATTACTTTATAAATGGGTATGTTAGCGGATTTGTTCAAGGTATTGAGGGAAAAATAATCACTTAATAGTAATTTACTTGCGCCAGATCAAACTTGCCATACGACCGGTTTGGCCGTCACGTCGATAAGAAAAAAACTGATTTTTTTGAGAGAACGTGCAGTATTCACCACCACTAATATTCACAACACCCCGTTGGTTTAGCAAAATACGCGCTATGTAATAAATATCAGCTAAATATTTATCGTTATTTTGAGGTTTAAACGCATCATGCAAAGCTGAATTGTTGGCTGTAAATGTTGCAACGACCTCTTGGCCTACTTCAAATTGGTTAGCCCCTATTGCAGGACCTAACCAAGCATGTAAGTTCGTTGGTGCATGTTTAAAATAGCTAACTGTATTATTAATGATTCCTTGCGCTAACCCTCGCCAACCGGCGTGAATTGCAGCCACTTCCTGGCCATCGCTTGAGGTAAGTAAAATAGGTAAACAGTCAGCGGTCATTATAGCTAAAGGTTGATTATATAATTGCGTGTAAAGCGCATCCCCCGTCAGAGTTTGGTTAAAATCAAACCCTTCATCCACTCTAATTACATCAGCGCTATGAACCTGATTTAACCAAACAGCAGGATTAGGTATGTAACTATTTACATGCGCTCGATTGGTTAATACATCTTGGCTGTTATCACCTACATGCAATCCTAAATTCAAGCTATCAAATGGAGGCTTTGATACGCCTCCATCCCGTGTAGTACTCAATGTGCCTACACCCTGAATAGATTGCCATGTAGCTGATAAGCCAGACATAATTAACTAGCTATGTCTGGATTTGCTTTTGTATCTTCACGCAGTGCTTGAGTCATCTGGACCATATCATCAGGGATAGGTGCTTGCCAGGTCATCATTTCACCGGTGATTGGATGCGCAATACTTAATTTTACGGCGTGAAGCGCTTGGCGCTTAAAGCTACGCAGTAACTCAAACAGCTCAGGCGTTGCTCCTTTTGGTGGACGAGGACGACCGCCATAAGATTGATCGCCAATTAATGGGTGGTTTAAGTACGCCATATGCACGCGAATTTGGTGCGTACGTCCGGTTTCAAGGCGTAAACGCAAACGAGTATGAGCACGGAACTTTTCTGCCACACGGTAATGCGTAATCGCTGGTTTACCCATTTCATGAACTGCCATATGCGTACGCTGAGTTGGATGGCGGCCAATCGCTTTTTCAACCATACCACCGGCAGTCATAGTACCATTACATAACGCTTCATATTCACGTGTGAAATTTTCGCGCTTTTGTAAGGCTTTCACCAGGTGAGTTTGTGCCTGAATCGTTTTCGCGACAACCATTAAACCTGTGGTGTCTTTATCAAGACGATGCACTATACCCGCGCGTGGCACGTTGATAATGTCTGGAAAATGATGAAGTAACGCATTTAACACCGTACCGTCAGGATTGCCTGCGCCCGGATGAACCACTAATCCCATTGGTTTATTGATAACTAAAATATCATCGTCTTCATAAACGATGTTTAATTTGATATCTTGTGCTTCGTATTCACGAGGTGCTTCTATTGTTGTTTCAACAGCCACAACTTCACCACCGAGTAATTTTTCACGCGGGGTGTTGAAAATTTCGCCATCAACGGTGATTTTATCATCTAAAATCCACGTTTTTATCCGTGATCGTGAATAATCAGGGAACAATTGTGCTAATACTTGGTCTAGACGTTTACCACCTAAGTCTGTTGGGACCTCGGCTTGGAGAGATATTTGCTCTGACATTAGTAACTTTACCCAATTTACCAGTGCAAGCTTTGCTTGACTGGGTTAGAATCGCTTTTAATAAAAGCATAACATAATACGCATAGTTTACTCGGTTTTACCCACTTGGCCTAGCCGAAGACATCGAAGGTAACAAATAAAATGATAAATAAAATAGGGAAACGTGCATTCGCCATTGTTTTTTCAGTTTCAGTGCTTAGTTTAGGAGCTTGTTCGTCTGCGCCTGACCAAGAAGATATTCAACGAGTACCAAACAGATCAGCACAAGCACTATACGAAGATGCAAAACAAACGCTTGATTCTGGTTTATACGCACGTGCAATTGAGTTGTTAACGGCAATTGATTCTCGCTACCCGTTTGGCCCGTTTTCAAAGCAAGTACAAATGGATTTAGTGTATGCACATTACCAATCAGGTAATACAGAGCAAGCACTGGCGACAATTGACCGCTTCATTCGCTTAAACCCAAACCACAAAGATTTAGATTACATGTATTACATGCGTGGCTTGGTTAATATTAAAGCTGATAAAAATGCTTTCCAAGAATACTTTGGTGTAGATAGAGCAGACAGAGATGCTAAACGCACCCGTGTTGCTTATACCGACCTATCAACCTTAGTTAAACGTTTTCCAGAAAGTGACTATGCGCCGGAGGCAAAACGTCGTTTAGTTTGGTTATTAAACCGTATGGCTCGTTATGAGCTGAAGGTTGCAACTTACTATTATGAACGTGAAGCCTATTTAGCAGCTGCGAATCGCGGCAAGTATGTGGTAGAGCACTACTCACAAAGTAGCTACCTTGATGCAGCATTAGCCATGATGGAAAAAAGCTACGATAAGCTTGGGTTAACTGAATTAAGTGATAATGCAGCGCAAACACGCAAATTTAACAGTAGAAATAAATAACACAAAAAAGGCGCTACTTTTAAATTAAAGTAGCGCCTTTCTTATACTAAAGACAACGATTATATTGCGTCTTCATCTTCTTCTGCGGTACGAATACGAACAACACGCTCTACCTCAGTGACAAATATTTTACCATCACCAATTTTACCTGTTTGTGCGGTTTTAACAATCACATCAATAGCACGTTCTACATCTTCATCACCAAGCACAATGTCCAGCTTTACCTTAGGTAAAAAATCAACCATATACTCTGCACCACGGTATAGCTCAGTGTGGCCTTTTTGACGCCCAAACCCTTTTACTTCACTTACTGTCATACCCGTAATACCAACATCAGAAAGTGCTTCGCGCACATCATCGAGCTTAAACGGTTTAATGATTGCTTCTATTTTTTTCATAGTAATTACTTTTGAAAGCTTCAGTTGCCTCGATTTTAGACAATCATGAGGTTCATAGCAAACAAAGAGATTGAATAGCACCGGTGAAAAATAATCATGGTATGATTATTTTAATAAAAATAACTATACTAAAACATCACCGAGTTAATGAGATTTATATGAAAACTAAGCACCGTGGATTTACCTTATTAGAGTTAATGGTCACCGTGGCCATTGTTGGCATTATAGCCACTATTGCGTTGTGGAACAGTAGCGATATGCTGGAAGAAAATCGAGGTGAAAATTTTTTATTAGAACTAAAACGTAATATTAGTTTTGCACGCTCACAAGCGGCTAGTACCGATGAGATAGTTATTATTTGTCCAGCACCTTATGCTGATGTGAAAGGTTCAGCTGCCAATTTTAAGTGCACCACTGAGTGGGCTAGCGATAATGTTGTCGTCACCTTTGTCGATGGTAATAATAATGGGCAATATGACAGTGGTGATAGTTTAATAAGAGTCATGGAAAAAACCAACCCCAACGACAAAGTGATATTTTCTGGGGGTAGCCAAATCCGCTTTAATACCAGTGGCCGCATTACTACTGCGCCAGGTAACTTTGTTTTTTCACCTAATGGTAATCAAAATAATAGCAAGGCACTCACACTTTCCCAATCAGGCACCGCTTTTTATTTAGGTAATAGTAAATAGGGTGATTATAAATTGAACAACACTTGCCATAATTTAAGTTTTTACTAAACTTGTAAGAAACATGTTTAGATTGAGGCTTCAGGGATGAAGTTACCTTTATACTTTTCTACCCACCATGGTACAACATTAATAGAGCTGCTAGTTAGCCTCGCGATTGTTGCCATTGTAGGTCAAATTTCCTTGTCTTATTTACCCAACTTTTTAGCGCTCAACCGCGTGAACAATCAAGTTAGCTTATTACATAAAAATATCAATTATGCTCGTCTATACGCTATAGAAAAAAACAGCTACGTTACTTTGTGCGCATTAAAAAGTAATAAATGTACATTAGACGACTGGCATAACCAGCTCGCTATGTTTGTTGATAACGACAAGTCAACGTCGCTTGGCGATGACGAGCAACTGATCAGTACATTTGAGCACACAAATGAAGCCGATACGTTAACATACCCACGAGATGCCATTACATTTAGGCCAGATGGTACACTAAATGGTTTTCAAAATGGTACTTTTATCTATTGCCCAAATAACGAAAAAGCAAGCCTTGAGGGGCTTGCTCTGTCAATAAGTCAAACTGGGCGAATACGAATAAAATCTACCAACAAATGCCAAAAATAACTAACGTTATTTACCCCAGCAATAGTTGATGTCGGTATCGCCTTTACTACCCGTTGCTCCTTTTAAGCCAACGTCATTAATGGTTAATGACGTGCAATCAGCATCCCCTTTCACGGCACCATCAATGGGCTTCGCAGTGATTGTAAATTCATTGCTATTAACCACATTAATTGTTAGCTTAAAATGACCGTTTTCAGTTTTACTTTGAATACCTAAGTCGCTAAACGAAGTTGAGTATGCTCGGTTATCCACAAAGTACTGCTCTTGCTTGTTTGCGGCATCTAAAAGTGCAGATGCCGCTTCTGCACGTGATGCGCGTTTTACATATTCACTGTAATTAGGCACGGCAATAGCGGCTAAAATACCCACAATTGCCACGGCTATCATCAGCTCAATTAAAGTAAACCCAGTGTGCTTGGCAACCATTTAATGACTCCTAATTATTCACTTCATCGTTTTCTTCACGTTTGTAAATATACATCTGCTGAGTTTTAAAGCCAAACCCAATAGGCTGAGTATCGTTAACTAGCTGAATTTTACCATCTACTATTTTTAAATTAGGCCCAATAATTTCAATTGGTCTAAACGGATTCTCTGCATTTTTGCCTTTTATGCCTGGGCCAATTAAATAAAATTGGCTTTGTACGTCAACCGTTGTGTCATCGTCGCATTTACCGTCTGAATTACCGTCAACACAGGAGGCACCAAAATAAAGTTGCGGCGTATCAGGGACTTCATAACTGGTGGCAAATTTTAACTCATCATATACTTTAGTGCCGTAATGCAAATGAAATGCATATAAAGAGCCACCGCCACCGGTTAACGAACATTGGTTTAGTCCAGTATCCGATGCAGGACTAAATGAAGTAAAATACGCAACGCCTCCTACCACGGTTGCCGCAGCAAGCGATTTTTCGCCGGGCGATAACGTATAATGCCAGCCTTTAAATGTATTTGTCAGTTCAACTTCTAGATTTATAAACTCACTAACATTACTTAATGCATTACCAAACTTATCTTCATTCATCGACATTAAATCTGTAAATAAAATAGTTTCAGGAGCGTTACTTTTAAATGATTTTGTGAGCGTATTTTCATCTCTTATCATAAAAAGCTCATCGGCTGTGGTTGAGTTTATAGGGTTAGTGCGATTACCACTGCCAATAACGATGGCGTCGTAAGGAGTTTCAACACGTGAAGTAACGCCCTCTTTTTGAGTCACTTTACTAAATATAGTTCGCGCTATGGCTGGTTTATAAAAAAAGCGCCTGTCTTTACCATCAGCAAGCGATGCAAGTTTAAAGTGACTAAATTCATTTGTTTGACTACTTGGCATATCAACACGCCAAATGTCGCCACCAGTATCTGCTGCGTAAATTCTATCAATATAGCCATCGTAATTAGAGTCAAGTAATGTAACGTCTGCGGCAATACTGTGTTTACCAGTAAAGCTATTGTTACTGCGTAATGACCAAAGCTTTTTACCGGTTTTAGCATCAACAATAAACACATCTCGACCCATTGAGTCTGCATCGCGTTTATTCCCTTTGTCTTTATCTTTAATGGTGTCGTAGCCTCCACCAAAAATCAAAACGGGCTTATCACCAAAGGCTTTTATAAACGCAACTTGTGGTTTCGACCAAGACTGACCAAGCTCTTCAAAACCTGAATCTACCCCGCCTTTAATACTCCACATTAAAGAAGGTGAGTCAGGCTTAGTAATATCTAACCCATAATAATTTCTACCGCCACGTCGCATGCCTGCAAACGCCCATACAGTATCACCTTTACCAGCATTAACAATGCCATCATTAATACCATCTTCATCTAAACTTTCATTTTTAGAGTACACGCTAATAGGGCCATCCATACCATATTTTTTTCCGGCCTCTTTGGCTCTAAGCGGCTTAATAATATTAAATAACGCTGAAGGTATGAATGCCCAGCTTTCAGTTACTTCATTCTTACTATCATCATCTTTAAACATGTGTAAAAAGCCTGCGTTTGTACCGACAAGTATACGAACATCATTATTACCATAATCAATCGCCACAGGTTTTGAATGTAAAGGGTCGCCAAAAATGTCAGCTCGCTGGGTGCTTGTAGTATTCTCATTATCAACATCAACACCACGTGCCCAGTTTATTGTTGAATCAAGATCGCTTTTAGGCACATTAAAAACACCAGCAGCTTTTTCTTTGTCACCATAAACTTGCACTAGGTTAGATATATTAAATACCCCAATATCTGAAATTAATTTACGCTTACCCGGATCTAAACTTGTCAGCATCGCATTAACTCCACCGCTTTCAACGGAGTTGCCATCAGCTAAATTGCCCTTCGTCCAAAATGTTTTAGCGTCTTTTTTAATTAATCCGTCACTATTTAATGCAAGCGTTGATGTAGAGTCTATGAGTTTATTTCCCATCACTTTTATTTTTTTTAAATTACCACGCCATCGTGTTCCAACTTCAGGATAAAACATAGCGAGATACACCGCATCCTTACTACGGGTCTGATCGACATTGTTACTTGCAAAAGAAGGCGATGTAAAGGTGCTGTTTTCTTCTCGTATTAAGGTAATGGTATTTTTAAGTGCAGAGGTAAGAGTAGCGGCTGTATCTGCTTCAAAATAATCGCCACCGCCAACTTTAGCTGCCTCCTCCAATAGTTCAAGTGCATCTTCATCCATCCCTCCACCAAAGCCAATAGTAAATAACCTTGCAGTATCAATCGTTTCAGTAGTTTGAGGATATAAATCAACATCAGTATTATCGTTGCCATGTAAAATTTTGGCTAGCGCTACTAAATAACTACGATAACTCCCAAAAGATCCCGCATTACTTTTAAAAACGTTATTATAGGTACTCTTTATACTATTATCTGCTTCATCATCATTCTGAGGTTCGCCGTCGGTCATTAAAATAATATTGATGGAGTTATCACAGCGCAGCGAATTTTCGTTGTTTTTTCTAAAAGGCGACTCATACTTTTGGCTATTTTCTGCACTTGTGTCTCTATCATCAACATTTTTTGCAAACTTAAGGTTTTGCCCTGAAATGTATAAATACGCTTCCCATAATGTTTCTGTTAAGGGCGTTGAGCCATAAGCAGGTAATTCATTAATTCTATCAACCAACGTATCTTCGTCTGTGCCAACTCTAGCAAGCACATAACCACCACCAGGTTCGTTACCTGCGTTATAATTAAAACGCATTAAACCAAAGTCAATATCATTATTGTCCTTTATTAAACCTTTTACAGCTCTTTTTGCAACCTCAAGCCTTGTTCCACTTTCAACTTCATCAACACAACTTGGTTGATAGTTTCTGTTACCAATATTTATATAACATTGTTCATTATATTCGTTGTAGCTATCTTTACTTTCATAACAGCTTGGTAGTTGTTCATAATAAGGAGGAAACCAAAGAAACCCCCTCCTTTTTATAAAACAACGCTCGCTTGTGCCTGCTGATGTAACTTCCTCATCCATACTTCCTGACGTATCAAAAATAAACAATACCCGAGGTTTTTCATCTACATTGACATCTTTATTTACATACAGCTCTATGTCTTCAGCTTTGCTCGGCGCTGTAAAAAAAAGGCACATAAAATAAGTAAATATAATACTTGCTGCTAGTTTCATGTTAAATCCCCTTACCTTTATCGGCCATTTCTTGCGCTATACCCGTTACAACTGTTAGCTGGTGCTTGCTCTTAGAGCCATATTCAATAGTAGTGGTGACTTGCATCATGTTGCAAACGACCCCCTCTGTAGGGTTGTATCTACGCGGGCAGTTAAGCTCCATTACTCCCTTATTTAAATTGGTCATGGCACTTTGCATACCATCATGAGTAGCTATCGTTTTCCATTGCTCAGGGATCTCGTTCTTAGTTAAGAAAAACTGGCTAGCGCCGCCTTTATTAGCCTCTTGTGCTATCACTCGTTGAACCTCGCCGACTAGCATGTTTTCTGCCACTTCCCGCTCTTGTGCTGCATTGGTAATTTTAATGTCGATGGTACTGCTACTCATTAATGTAACGGCAATACCGGTTACTGCTATTACCATAATTAGAGCAGTAATAAGCACTACTCCCTTTTGCTTATGCTGTGTAGGTGTGTGTGTTACATACGCCATAAATTTGCCCCTACATTATTTAAACGAATAGTGGTAGTAAATACAGTACGCCTATAGTTATCAGTAACTTCAAGCTTACGCGCGTTTTCATCTTCACCGAGTGTATATATTTGCTTTTTGCTATTTATGCTTGGATCGGGTCGCAATGTTCTTACTAATAAAAATAGCTGCACGGTTAAAATACCTTGTTGATTGCCCCACTCAGCTGCAGTCATTTTGTTTATGCTGCGATACGAATCGACCTTGCCATTACCATTAGTATCGAGACCAAAAATAAAACGCATATTTTCAACCCCTTCCATGATTGTTTCGGTGGTCATACCGTTGCCAGTTAGGCGTTTTCGCATCAATGCGGGCACTGTTAGTTTTTTATTATTTACGGTATAAGTTTGTTCGCTAATATAATAAACATGGTGGCTGTAAGGCCACACAGTGGCATTGACATTAAGTGTGTTGGCATCAACCTGATCTTTGACAAAACGAGCAAGTTCTTGTTCGGCCACAAAATAATAATCATTATTAGCTGTTTCGTTAACCGCGTTAGTTACATCTAATTGGTGCCCTTGCACAAACTTAATTTGTAAAATATCAGTGCCCGATACAGGGTTATTAACACAATTAAGTTCACTTGGACTTGCCGCTGTTTTTGCATAAAGGGTTTTAAAGTTACTACTGCTGGTTAAATCAGGAAAACTGCCATTGTTGAGACCTTCAAAGCAATCACCTGTTGGACTTGCTAATGATGAGGTGTTTATTGCAGTAAATGAATTGCCATAAAATGTGCCCCAAAAGCCTACTTGTTCTATATCGCGTTGCATAATATTAATCGCTAAACGCCCTGACTCTTGCAGTTCACCTATTGCCATGGTGCTTTTGGTGGTTGTTTTCATACCAATATAAGTAAACATGACGCCACCTAAAATTAGCCCGCCGATGAACAAAGAGATCATCATTTCAATGAGTGTAAAACCTGCTTGCCTCATTTTAGCTCCTAACATAAACATAGCTGGTAAGTACTACTACACGGCGTTTTTTATCAGCTGTTCCGCAATCAATATTTGCTGTATTTTCATTTGCAGTGAATTCTTGCCTACCCTGCCATGATACAATTACTTCAATGTTAAACGCTTTACCGCCAGAGCCTGCTACCGCTTCGGGATTAACACACACGGTTGCATCATCAAGAGACCCTGTATTTTCACGAGCACGAATGGCACGCTTCCATTGCTCTATGTCTAATACAGCGATTTGCGCACTGCTACACGAATCTGTAAAGCAAGTATTGGATGAATTTAAAGTTGTTTCACTCGTAAAGTTGCCTTTATACTGAGTTACAAGCGCTGAGGTATCATTAACACGTATACGTTGAATAATATCGTTACCTAATGCCACAGCAGCGGCACGTTGCATTGAATCAAAGCTTGCTTGTTTTGCTTTTGCTTGCAGGGCTACAGCCCCCAATAAACCAAAGCTAAGAATAATAAACGCAATCAGGACCTCAATAAGGGTAAAACCTTTTTGCAATTTAAACGTGCTCAAAGACATAGTAAAACCAAATAATAATTATCTGATACTAAGTGTATGCAATAAAAAAATAGATTCAACTAGGACCACGACCAACGGTTAATTATGTTGATAAGCGGTTAATAGGTCGGTGTGCTAAAGTACGCTTTTTACGCTTTTGAGCGCTCGACGACTAACAGCTAAAAAAGGTGAACACCCTTTGAGTTCAATAACATGTTGATGGTTTTTAAGTGTATGGAGTGCCAAAATTTTATTTTTATTCACTAAGGTATTTCGATGAATTCGCAATAAGTGACGAGGATATTGCATTTCAAGTTGCTTTAAACTGTCTTCGATTAGAGCCTCCCCACCATCGAACACGACTTTGGTATACTTTTCCTGTGCATAAAAATAAAAAACATTTTCTATTTTTATACTTCTTACGGTGCCTGCTAATTGATAGGTTATTTTTTCTGTTTGTTGCTGTTGCAGGTGTACTCTGTTTAAACGTCCTAGCTGTTGTAATGCATGTTGCAAACTTTTTACTGATATAGGTTTTACTAAATACCCAGCTGCATTTAGTTGCAGTGCATCAAGTGCATGCTCAGGGTGAGCGGTTATAAAAATAATCGCAGGGGGAACCGCCAAGCAATTGAGTTGATTAGCCACTTCGATGCCATTTAAGCCTGGCATGTCAACATCTAAAAACACTAAATCAGGCTGAAGCTCTTCTATTTTCATTAAAGCGTCATTGCCATTATCGGCCTCACCTTGCACATGAATGAATGTATGGCTTTGACCAAGTAAACGCTTTAAGCGTGCTCTTGCTAAGGGTTCATCATCTACAATCAGTACATTCATAACATGTTCTCTGTTTGTTTTGGGATAACCACTTTAACTCTAAATTTATTTTCTTTGTTGGTTATAGTCAATTGCGCCCGACCTTTATAATAAATACTTAAACGAGAACGGATATTATCAATTGCCATACCGTTATGCTCTCTAGTATTAGCAGTTTCAGTAGATACAGGGTTAGTTACAATCAAGGTTAAATAATGTGTTGTAACATGCAACTCAATACTAATGGTAGCACCACTTTGGCTTGGCTCAATGCCATGACATACTGCGTTCTCTACCAAAGGTTGTAATGTTAGATATGGAATATATAGCGCAGGGAGATGTTCTGGTAATAACCACTCAACCTTTAAGCGCTCTGCAAATCGCCATGATTCAAGCGCAATATACTGTTTAGTTAATGTTATTTCATCACTGAGTAATACACTTTGACCTGAACGCATTGCAGCTTGAGACAGCGCTGCCAGTGCTAAAATTGCATGCTCTGCAGCCTCAACGTCATGATGCGTTAATTCTGCCGCCGTATTCAAGCTATTATATAAAAAGTGGGGTCGGATCCGTGCCTGCAAAGCATCAAGTTCTGCACGAGAAAGTGCTTTGGTTTGCTGCTCTTTTTCAAAATGAATAAGCAAAAATTGTACAAACAGTAAGGTAAGCAAAAATACAATAATGCAATTACGCAGCACAAAAAACGTCAGTTGTTTTTCGTTTTCAATATCAAAAGCAATATGAGAAAACACCAGACTAAATACAGCAGTACTGAGACTATATGAAGCAATAAAAAAACTGATCTGAATAAACTGAGTCTGTTTTACGAGTAATCGACGGCAAAGATATAAAAAAGAGGTACTGACCAACACAGTTACATGAAGAAACAAACTGATCCCCCCCAAATGCAGCCATATATCACCGCCAGCATTAGGAGCAAAAGCTAATATAATAGCCACAACTTGTGTCACTACGAGGGATGCAAGCACACCACGCTCATTAAAAAGGGCCGAAAAAAGTAACGCATCTGGTGACAGTTGCTTACCCATTCCAACCCTCCTTTTATGAACTATCTCTAAATTAACGCAGCTCTACTGGTACAGCAAAAACGATGTTTTCTTCTTCACCTGGGTTCTCGGTTACTTGCGTGCCACCAAGCTCTTTTAAGCGAGTAATGACTTGCTGAACTAATACCTCAGGAGCTGAAGCACCGGCAGTCACACCTACACTATTGATACCATCAAACCATGACGCTTCAACATTGCTGGCATCATCAATTAAATAGGCTTGCGTCCCCATTTTATCTGCCAGCTCTCGTAAGCGATTAGAGTTGGAGCTATTTTTAGCACCCACAACTAATAGCACATCGACTTTGTCTGCTAAGTCACGTACCGCATCTTGACGGTTTTGAGTTGCATAACAAATATCATCTTTACGTGGGCCATCGATTGCAGGAAATTTACTACGTAAAGCATCAATCACATCGGCAGTATCATCTACAGATAGAGTTGTTTGGCTGCAGTAAAAAAGATTATCCGCATTTTTTACATCAAGCTTTAATACATCATCAACCGTTTCAACAAGGTAAATTCCACCTTGCTCGTTATCGTATTGACCCATGGTACCCTCAACCTCAGGGTGTCCGTGGTGACCAATTAAGATGCATTCAATACCTTTTTTACTAGCACGCGTTACTTCCATATGCACCTTAGTCACTAACGGACAGGTTGCATCAAATACTTTTAACTCTCTGCGTTTAGCCTCTGAGCGAACAGCCTGAGATACACCATGAGCGCTAAAAATAACAATGCTGTCATCTGGAACCTGATCTAGTTCTTCGACAAACACGGCGCCGCGATTTTTTAAACCATCGACTACATAACGGTTATGCACCACTTCGTGTCTTACATAGATTGGTTTTTCAAAAATATCTAAAGCGCGCTCAACAATACTAATTGCGCGGTCAACACCGGCGCAAAAGCCTCGTGGATTAGCTAGTAATATTTCCATTAACCTTGTACCTCAATAATATCAACCTCAAACGTTAAACGTTGACCCGCTAAAGGGTGGTTAAAATCGATAGTGACAGACTCACCTTGCACTTCACGAACCAGGCCTGGAAGCTCAGTACCATCAGGTTGAGTAAAGGCAATAATCGCCCCTACTTTAGCCGGTGTTTCTGCACCAAACTTACTACGATCTACATAATAAATATTATCTGGATTGGGTTGACCAAAGGCATCTTCAGGCTCAAGCTCAAATGTTTTGCTTTCACCCGCAGTTAGGCCAAGCAAACATTTTTCAAAGTTAGCGGTTAAACTGCCATCACCCATAGTGAGCTTGGCAGGTTTGTTATGCACTTTTGTTGAGTCAGCGGCAGAGCCATCTTCTAGTTTAATAGAAAAATGAAAAATAACGTCTGAGTTTTCACCAATTACAGCTTGGCTCATGCTTTATGCTCCTTTGGTTCTTCGCCTGTAAAGGCGTCAAATAGTAATAACGCAGCGCCTACACAAATAGCACAATCTGCAATATTAAATACGGGGAAATGTGAGTCTTCGTAAAACACATGTAAAAAGTCAATAACGTAACCATAAGCAACACGGTCGTATAAGTTACCAATAGCACCCGCTAACACTAACGAGTATGCACCGCACAATACTTTATTAGACGCAGGAAGGCGCTTTAACCACCATATCAACAAACAACTAATTGCAATTGCTATTACACTTAAAAACCAACGTTGCCAGCCACCCGCTTCGCTTAAAAAGCTGTAAGCTGCACCGTAATTATGTACATAAGTGATACTAAAAACAGGCAGTAGATTAATTGACTCACCATAGGCCATGGTGTTTACAACCAGTGTTTTACTGGCAAAGTCTATTACTAGTAGTAATAGACTCAACCAAAGCCACACTAAACCACTTTTTTGGGCTAGTTTGCTCACTAAAAACAACTCCTAAGCGAATTGACGCTTTTCACCTTCACCGTCAACGTTACTAACACAACGACCACAGATTTCAGGGTGCGCAGGTTCAATACCTACATCTTCACTATAATGCCAACAGCGCTCACACTTTTTAGCATCAGTTGCTGATACGCTAATGTATAAACCTTCAATTTCGGTTGCTTGTGAATCTGCAGGCTGGCTATCTACCTCAGTAACATTTACAGCTGAAGTGAGTAACACAAAGCGAAGTTCATCACCTAGTGCAACCAGTTTTGCAGCAAGTTCTTTACTTGCAAACAGGTTAACCGTTGCTTGCAACGTAGCGCCAATCACTTCTTCTTTACGTGCAGCTTCTAGCAGACGGTTCACTTCGTCACGCACATTTAAAATAGCTTGCCAATCTTCATTACTAAACTTGGTCGTAGTTGGTGCTTGTAAGCCCTCATACCAAGTTGAAGTAAATACATAGTCACTGCGCTCACCTGGAAGTGCTTCCCAAATTTCTTGTGCTGTAAAGCTCATGATTGGTGCCATCCAACGCGTCATCGCTTCAGCAATGTGGTACAGCGCGGTTTGACAAGAACGACGTGCATGACTGTCGCTTTTTGCCGTGTACTGACGATCTTTTATAACGTCTAAGTAGAACGAGCCTAACTCGCCGGTACAGAAGTTCATTAGCTTTTGCGTCACTAATAGCATTTGGTAGCTATCGTACGCCGCTAAAATATCATCTTGTAACTGTGCAGCACGCCCTACAATCCACTTATCAAGCTCAACCATATCATCAATAGCAACTTGATCTGTTTTTGGATCAAAACCGCTAAGGTTAGCAAGTAAGTAACGGCTAGTGTTACGAATACGACGGTAGCGATCTGCTGAACGTTTGAATATTTCATCTGATACCGTCATTTCTGCCGTGTAATCAGTTGATGCTACCCATAAACGTAAAATATCAGCGCCTAGTTTATTCATCACGTTTTGTGGTGAAATAACATTACCTAATGACTTAGACATTTTGCGGCCGTTTTCATCAACCGTAAAGCCATGCGTAAGCACTTGCTTATATGGTGCATGACCATTAATTGCCACTGAGGTCATCATTGATGACATAAACCAACCACGGTGTTGATCTGAACCCTCTAGGTATAAATCAGCAGGACCGGTTAAATCTTCACGCGCATCAACAACACAGGCATGCGTTACACCTGAGTCAAACCAAACATCGAGTGTGTCTTGCACTTTCATGTATTGTTGTGCGTCTTCTTCACCTAGTAAAGTAGCTGGCTCTAGGTCATACCATGCTTGAATACCTGACTTTTCAACAAGCGCTGCTGCTTGTTCAATCAGCTCTTGAGTATTTGGGTGTAATGCACCCGTGTCTTTATCAACAAACAATGCAATAGGAACACCCCACGTACGTTGACGTGAAATACACCAATCAGGGCGGCCTTCAACCATGTTAGCAATACGGCTTTCGCCCCATTCAGGTAACCATTGGGTATTTTTAATTTCAGCCAGTGAATCTTGGCGCAAGTTAGCCTGATCCATGCTAACAAACCATTGTGGTGTGGCACGGAAAATAATAGGTGTTTTATGGCGCCAGCAATGTGGGTAGCTGTGCGTTAATGCATGATGATGCATTAGGGCATTATTTTCTTTTAATACCTCAATTACACTCGCATTGGCTTTAAACACATGTTGACCGGCAAATAATTCAGTATCAGGTAAGTACACACCGTTTGCGCCAACAGGGTTAGCTACTTCAAGGTTGTACTCAAGACCAGCCACAAAATCTTCTTGACCATGACCTGGTGCAGTATGCACGATGCCCGTGCCAGAATCTGTCGTTACGTGCTCAGCAACAATAACAGGAACATTAAAGTCGTAAAAAGGATGTGCTACAGTTAGGTTTTCAAGTGCTGCGCCTTTAACATAGCCAAGAATATGGAAATGGTTGAAACCAAAACGATCCATCGCATCTTTAACCAGCTCAGAGCCTATAATAAGACGTTGCTGAACGCCTTCATCTTCTACTTGTACTAGCGCGTATTCTAAATCAGCATGCACAGCTACCGCACGGTTTGCAGGCAAAGTCCATGGTGTTGTAGTCCAAATAACGGTACCTACGCTACCTGTTCCTGTATGGCCAGCCGCCAAATCAAACGCATTAATTACTGCATCTTGATCTGTAAAAGTAAAACGTACATCAATAGCTGGAGATTGTTTATCTTGGTATTCAACTTCTGCTTCAGCTAATGCTGAACCACAATCTGTACACCAATGCACAGGCTTAGCGCCTTTATGAAGGTGACCATTTTTTATAATGCGGCCCAGTACACGAATGGCATTAGCTTCAAAGTCGAAGTTCATGGTTAGGTAAGGTTTATCCCAATCACCAAAAACGCCTAAACGTTTAAAGTCTACTTTTTGGCCTTCCACTTGCTTTTTAGCATAGGCACGACATTTCTCACGAAACTCTGCCGCAGTTACCTTAACACCGGGTTTACCAACTTTTTTCTCAACCATTAACTCGATTGGTAAACCATGACAGTCCCAACCTGGTACGTATGGCGCATCAAAGTCTGATAAAGTTTTAGACTTAACAATAATATCTTTTAATATTTTATTTACTGAGTGGCCTAAATGGATATCGCCGTTTGCATACGGAGGGCCGTCATGCAAAATGAAAGTTTTTTTACCTTTCTTCGCGCTGCGAATTTGACCATATAGGTCGTCTTCATACCATGCTTTAAGCATTTTTGGTTCACGTTGTGCCAAATTGCCACGCATTGGAAACATTGTTTCCGGTAAATTCAAAGTATGTTTGTAGTCGCTCATTAATCCTACTTTCCGTTTCTATCGGCTACCTAATTTAAACCAAAACACTGCTTAGCGGCGGCAACATCGGTTGCTATTTGTGCCGTCAGTTGTGTTAATGTCTCGAATTTTTTCTCATTGCGGAGTTTTTCAATTAACTCCACATGCATAAATTGTCCATAAATATCTTGTGCAAAATCAAAAAGATGAACTTCTAATAAAGCACGAGTTCCATTAAACGTGGGTTTGTTTCCAATGTTAGCCACCCCAAAAACTTGCTTTCCTGCGATCATCACTTGAACCGCAAATACACCATTGACCGGACAAACTTGACGTTTTAGTGCAATATTTGCCGTTCTAAAACCCAGTTCGCGGCCTTTTTTCCAGCCATGAATAACACGTCCAGATATTGCATAATTATGCCCAAGCATAACTTTTGCACTAACTAAGTCACCTTCAGCAAGCGCTTCTCGTATCAAGGTACTGCTTACTCTAGCATTTAATTGCCTAAAGCTGGCAGTGCTTTTAACACTCATTCCCACTTGGGTCCCCATAGTTGCCAATAAACTAAAGTTACCTTGGCGCTGTTTACCAAACCTAAAATCATCACCAACCGTTAATGCTTTAACGCCCAGCTTTTTAATTAAAATATCGCTAACAAACTGCTCAGCATGCATGTTTGCAAAAGCCTGATTAAAGCTAATACAAATAACGCGTTCAATTCCTAAATTACTCAATAGACGAAGTTTATCACGCAGTCGAGTCAACCTAGCTGGAGCGTTATTTTTTGCAAAAAACTCCTGTGGCTGAGGCTCAAATAACATTACGGTGCTGGGTAAATTATTTTCTTTTGCATCAGCTAAAAGCCCTTTTAATACGGCAGCATGACCCAAATGAACACCATCAAAATTACCAATGGTCAGCACACAACCAAAGTGTTGTGGGCGTATATTGTGTATACCTCTAATTAACTCCATGCCACCTAATGCCTTTTTCAGCGAGCGATAAAATGCGACCTCGGGCCGCAGAGTGTCCGATTATAATCTTTTTTTTAATTTGATTCAGTAATTGCTACACTTTTTATCGTATTTAGTCTAACACCCATCAAAAACAACATAAAAAAGTAACTAACAATCGCAATAATTAATAACACAACCAATAACATAACTTGTTCGCTAAAGTGCCAACTAACCCAGTCATATTGCCTACTGGTAAACCAAACCAATGCGCCCATTGTTATACTTGCCAACAAACACTTCAAAGTGAAGTAGCCACTCATGCTGGAAAACTGATAAACATTCTCTTTTTTAAGCTGTCGATACAGTAAGTAGGCATTACAACTTGCCGACATTGAGGTTGCCAGAGCCAAACCTAAATAGCCAATAAATGGTGCCAGCATAATATTAAACACCATATTTAGTACCAAAGTAATAATACCAATGCGTACCGGTGTTTTAGTATCTTGGCGAGAATAAAACCCAGGCGCGAGCACTTTAATTAACATAAAACTGACTAATCCCACTGAGTAGGCAACCACCCCTAAGCTCACCGCCTTAACATGATCGATGCCCGCTTCTTTGAAAGCGCCATGATCAAACAGCACGGTAATAATAAGCGGGCTTATAATCATCAATCCTATCATTGCTGGAAGCCCTAAAAAAATCACAAACCTCACTCCCCAATCTAGGGTATGTTGAAAGTCGCTACTTTTTTTACTGCTGTGTAATTTTGACAGCGCAGGCAAAATTACCGTCGCAATACCAATGCCAAATAAACCAAGTGGGAATTCAATCAGTCTATCTGAGTAATACAGCCAAGCGATAGAACCTGTCATCAATAATGAAGCTATTACCGTATCGAGTAATAAGTTAATTTGACTAATTGATACACCAAATAAGGCTGGGAGCATTAACTTGCGTACTTTTTTCACATTTTCATCTTGCCAACCCCAGCGCGGGCGCGCTAGCATTTTTGCTTTATACAAAAACGGCAGTTGAAATAATAGCTGTACCACGCCTCCTAAAAAC
This sequence comes from Pseudoalteromonas sp. APC 3224, assembly GCF_030407535.1. Taxonomy (GTDB): domain Bacteria; phylum Pseudomonadota; class Gammaproteobacteria; order Enterobacterales; family Alteromonadaceae; genus Pseudoalteromonas. The sequence continues at coordinate 35,887 of NZ_JASDDF010000007.1, forward strand.
ACGCCAACAGCTAACGCATAAGCGCCTACAGAAAATTGGTCGTGTAATAAAATGGCACAACTAATGATGGATACATTGAGTAACACCGGGGTAAAAGCCGCAACGGCAAAACGATTATAAACGTTCATCACCGCGCCACTGAGCGCCACAAGGCTTACAAAAAACAAATAAGGAAAAGTCAGTTTTAATAGCGAACTAGCAAGCTCAAACTTCTCTGCGTCAGGCCCCCCTTGCCACCAATCAATAAACCAACCAGTACCAAATAATGCAGCAATAACAGGTGATGCTATTACACCAAAAAGTGTCACTATCAGTAAAATAGTGCCTAACGTGCCGGCGGCTTGGGCAACAAATATTCTGACCTTCTCATCGCCTTGCTGCTGTTTAATTTCACTTAATACCGGTACAAATGCTTGCGCAAAAGCCCCTTCGGCAAATAAACGGCGTAAAAAATTAGGAATACGGTTAGCAAATAAAAATACATCGGCCGCAGCGCCTGCGCCCAACAGATTAGCCACGACGGCATCTCGTACTAGCCCTAAAATACGCGAGATCATTGTCATTGCACTTACAATCATCCCAGAACGAAACAAACCTTTTGACACTATAAATCCATATTAAAAACCAGCAATTAAGTTAATTATGCCATAGTCTTTTTTATAAATCGCTTTAAAGCACTAGGCTGGAACCCCTTACTTTGTTACAATAGCGCTATTAACTGCTAAAGCGGCAAATTGATGTTCGTTATAAGGAGCAGTTTTTCTTGAATTGTTAAAATTAAATTGACATTCATGATAAAAACAGGCATATTCCACGGCCTTTAATTTAAGCTTTATTTAAGATTGTTAGGAGCAAACCTTGGCTAACATCAAGTCTGCAAAAAAACGCGCTATCACAAGCGAAAAAAACCGTCAGCACAACGCAAGCCGTCGTTCAATGATGCGTACTTACTTCAAAAAAGTAATCGTAGCTATTGAAGCTGGCGATAAAGAAGCTGCACAGCAAGCTTTTTCTGTTGCTACACCTATCCTAGACCGTTACGCAACTAAGGGTCTAATCCACAAAAACAAAGCTGCTCGTCATAAGAGCCGTTTAGCTGCTAAAATTAAAGCGCTATAATTTGTTTTTGCAAGATTAAAAAAACCGGCTTTTGCCGGTTTTTTTTTGCCCAAAATAAATACGCCTCTTAAACGTTATCAAGCTCTGGATAAAACTTTTTCAACATCGCCGCAATTTTCTTTGGTGAAAATGGTTTAACCACAAACCCTTTTGCCCCTCTTTCTATCGCATCCTTCACATTTTCAACGCCTGAATGAGCCGACACCATCACCACGTTTGTCTCTGGTGATAACTCATTAATTTGCGCAATAAGTTCTTTACCATCGCCATCAGGTAGTTCTATGTCTAAAAATATAATATTAAAATTGGCTGCGCGACACTCGCTAATACACTGCGCGGCCGTTGACGCTTCTTTTACATTCTCTATCCCTAAATGCATTAATGTTTGACTTAGAAAGCTACGCACAGTGCTAACATCGTCAACTATTAAAATAGATAGCTGCGTATTCATATACAATCCTTATAGGCTAAAGCCATGTCTGCGAAGTTGGTGATTTGCTTAAAATACAAATATTTACTTTATTATAGAGGGCTAAGCTAAAAAGGCCAGATTTGCTTTATGTCGAAAACCACAAAAAAAAGTCGCCGCAAAAAAAATAAAGCCGCTACTGTTAAACAAAGATCCAGTAATAAGCTTGCAAACACTGGCTCACAATTAAAACTACACTCAAGTAGCGCAAAGTGTGGCATCAAGTTGACCCTGCTTTTTATTTTCGCGATATTATTATTTATACTTGTTTTAATACCAAAGCCGAGTTTACTTACTTATAAAAAATCATCTATGGTAAGCCAAAGTGTGTATTGGCCAGGGTTGTTTTCAAGCGAACCAAAACTACTGGACTCAACCCTACACCCGCGACTGGATAAGGAGCATAGAACCCTTTACCTTTGTATTGATTTACAGCAACCGCAGAGCTGCCAAAAATATCGAATTATTGCTGAGGAAGGAATATTTTCAGTATTGCTTACTTACTTTTAACATTAAAAAAACTAATCTGAAAATTTAAAATTACTTGGTTGAAAGCTGTGCAAAAGATCAACATAATGGCGCTCCTTTTTTCAACAACTGAACTATTGAAACGACCATGCTAAACGAGCTAGATTGGCTTTTAAATACATTACTACTTGCACTAGGTTTAGGTGCATTCTTTATTAACCAACTGACACTGCTTCGCGTTGCAGCGATTAGTGCTTGTGGTTTGTTATTCTTATCATTTAGCTTAGATCTTATGTCGTCGAGTATTATTTCAAATATGAGTTTAGTTTTGATCAACACATTTTATTTGTTTAAAGTTTATACTTTTGGACAATTTACTGTATCTCAGCACTAATTACTTCCCCTTAGAATATTTTATAGCCCAGTTTTTCTGGGCTTTTTTTATTCTACAGCTTTAAAAATCTTGGGTCTTAGTTTGAACTAAGTTAAAATTTATCTCGTATTAGCCTAATTTGAGATAAGCCCATGCCGTTGTCAGATTTCGATTTATTCTTATCCTCTATGGAAGATGTTACCCCTATCAGTCACGATACAGTGACATTGCCACCCAAAAGCCATAAAACAGTTATCGCTCAGCAAGAAAAAAACAAAGCGGCACAATTAAATTTAAGCAGTGAACAATTTAATCCGTTAGATGAACCACTTGAATTGCTCGACCCACTCGCCATATTAAGTTTTAAACGGGATGGCGTGCAAAGCCCGGTTTTTAAAAATGTAAGACTAGCTAAATATCAGCTCGATGCGACATTAGATTTACACGGGCAACTTTTAAAAAATGCACATTCTTCGTTGCTTGCCTTTATTAAAGATTGCCACCAGCGCAATATAAGAATGGTTCTTGTTCGTCATGGAGTAGGTATTAAAAATAAAGCCAAACCAGGTATTTTAAAAAGTTACGTAAATCAGTGGCTGCAAACAATTCCTTGTGTTTTAGCATTTCATACTGCACTCAGGCAGCATGGAGGAAGTGGGGCAACGTATGTCTTACTGAAGAAGAGTGATGATAAGAAGTATCAAAACCGAGAAATCCACAGCAAGCGCAGTTAAATCTTGCTGTGCTAATAAGGGTTAGTTAAGCATCAACGCTGCCGCATTAGCTTGATTAAACCACGCAGATATTCCTAAAATAATGATAGATACAACCACAATGCTAATTTTTGCGCCCCCTTGATTGGGTTTCATAATTCATCCTATTTATTATTTTTGTTAGAACAGCTTTTAACAATAGTAAAAATTACAAATGTTAACAAGCTGTTTCTGTTAAAAATTAAACAAATTTTAATCCTTGAAGGCCAATAACTCTAAATTAATAACCTTGCTGCTTATTAATACAATTTATTAATGGTTGTCTCGCTTTCAAACGCAAAATATTTTCTGCTATTTGCTTAATAACACTATCTAGATCTGACAACGCAGCACAGTGCGGCGTTAAAGTAATATTTGGGTGCTGCCAATAAGGGTGTTCGCTTGGTAGTGGCTCACAGGCAAATACATCAAGCGTTGCTGCTCGTAAACGTGCGTTGTTGAGCGCATCGAGCAAATCAGCTTCAACGACATGCTCACCTCGGGCCACATTAATAACCACGGCATGCTCAGGAAGTTGCTTAAGCAACTGTTGATTAATAATACCTTTGGTATTGCTAGTAAGTGGCAATAGGCAGATTAAATAATCTGTATTCACTAACATATCATTTAAGCCCTGATCACCATGGTAGAGTGCTGCTATCGTTGATGTTTTAGGGCTTCGGCTCCAAGCATTAACTTTAAAGCCATTATTAGCCAACCTGTAGGCACAGGCTTGGCCTAATTCGCCAAACCCTAAAATACTGACTCGATCGTGCCTATACGCTCTTTTGGGCTTCCATTCACTTTGCTGTTGTTTTAAGAAATATTCTTTTAATCGCAATTTTTGCGCTAATACATGAGTAAGTACATATTCAGCCATGTCGTTGGCTAACTGTTTATCGACAATGCGCACTACTTCAACATGTGCAGGTAGTAAACATAAATCGATACTATCAACCCCAGCACCAAACGATGACACCGCTTTCAAATTTATCAACTTTGGCCATAAAGACGCGGGCGCATTCCAAGCCAGTACAAATTCCACACTTGCAAAATCTTGGCAATCATCAAGCTGCTCAATGTGAATATTGGGTAATTGTGATTGCATTTTTGCAATTAATTTTGTGTTATCTCGACCGGTAATCGCGACTAAAACTGACATGATGATTCCTTAAAAAGTAACCGTAAATAATAGTACTGATATGGTTAAATTCAATAGTAAGTAAACGGTTTTAAAAAGTCACACAACTGACCGCGTATTGTCATATCTGCACTCTAAGCTAAACATATTGGCCTTAGCCTAGTATAAAAAAAGAGGTGCGTATGATCAGTGTAGATAAAGTAATAGCAACCAATTTACCACAGTTAACTAACTCATTTAAAATAAAAAAAATGGTAAAGAAAAGTCTTAGCTACTTATTACATGAACAAGAATTTACAAACTTTGCAACTGCCTATCCCCACCTTCAAGGAATAGAATTTGTAGAGCAAGTGCTTGATGAACTTGACTTTGAAACTCGCTACAAAGCTAAGCAAATAGAAAACATTCCCAGTGAAGGGAAAATTGTCATTATTGCAAACCACCCTATCGGATCCTTAGATGCACTTGCATTAATTAATGTGTTATCAACAGTGCGTTCCGATTTAAAAGTAGTGGCTAATCGTATGTTAATGACCGTTGACGCCATGCATTCATTATTGCTGCCCGTTGATAACCTATCAGGGCAAAGTAAAAAACAAGAGTTGAGTAATATCCACCAGCACTTAAAAAATGAAGGAGCGTTACTTATTTTCCCTGCCGGTGAAGTTTCTCGACTTCGTCCTACGGGTATAAAAGACTGCAAATGGAACAGCGGCTTTTTACGCATTGCTAAAAAGGCTAACAGCCCTATTTTGCCTATCTATATTAAAGCCAGAAATAGCCCGCTGTTTTACGGCGCATCAATGCTTTATAAACCACTGGCTAGCTTATTACTGGTAAAAGAAATGTTTAAGCAACGTCAAAAATCACTCGAGTTTGAAATTGGCGCTTCTATTGCTCCTGAGTCTTATTTAATCCCAGACTTAAAAGACAAAGAAGTGGTTGAGCTAATCCGTAAGCAACTATACCGTTTAACCACAAAAAAAACGCTACCATTAAAAACTCATGCTCCGATCGCCTCTCCTGAATGTAAAAAAGAATTAAAAAAAGCCATAGAATGCTGCGAACATTTAGGTAAAACCAGTGATGGCATGGTGATTTATTTGTACCAATACCAAGGAAGCTCTCCCTTATTTCGTGAACTGGGCCGCTTACGAGAAATCGCTTTTCGGGCTGTAGGTGAAGGTAGTGGAAACCGCCGAGACATAGATAAATACGATATGCACTATCAGCACTTAGTATTGTGGGATGAACATGCACTAGAGTTGGTGGGTGCTTACCGATTAGCTTGTGCACAAGATGTGATTGAACAACACTCACAAAGTGGGCTATATACCGATAGCCTATTTAATTATACCCAAGATATGACTCCTTATTTTAAACAAGGCATAGAGCTAGGCCGAAGCTTTGTACAACCTAAATATTGGGGCAGAAAAAGTCTCGATTACTTATGGTATGGTATTGGCGCTTTTATAAATCGCTACCCTCAATACCGTTACTTATTTGGTGCGGTGAGTGTGTCAAACGCACTACCTGAGCAGGCAAAGTCTTTATTAGTGCATTATTATCAGCACTATTATGGCTGTGAAAAATCACTCGCAACGCCTAACAATGCTTTTCGTCACACACCTGATCAGCAAACTCAGTGCACAAGCTTGTTTATGGGTAACAATATAAAAGAAGATTTTGTAGAGCTTAAACACATACTCGCTAATATGGGCACGCATGTACCCACACTATTTAAACAATATACAGAGCTATGCGAACCAAATGGTGTTAAATTTTTAAGCTTTAGTATTGATCCACAATTCAATAATTGTATTGATGGCCTAGTATTGGTTGATCTTGAAAAAGTAAAACCAAGCAAAGCAAAGCGCTACTTGGGCACTAATAAATCAGCATCAGCAAGTTAAAGCGTTAACCCTTAATCGAATAACTGTTAAAGCGGCATTAAGCGACGCTTTAATAGTTATTAATACTTCAAGGCTTAGTAAAAATACCATCGAGTAATTGCGTATAAATCTTTTCTATTTCTAACAAGTCGCAAATCGGTACATGTTCATTAACCTGATGAATACTATGGTTTCGTACCCCACACTCTATGACTTGTGTTTTTTGCTGCGCAAAAAATCGCCCGTCCGACGTTCCACCACTGGTGCTTAATAAAGGGTAATTCCCCGTCACTTTAAAAATTGCTTGCTCTAACTGAGCGAGTAAGCAACTCTCAATATTATGGCTTGTATAATAAGGTTCACATGGACGCTCCCACTGTATAACCAAATGCTCGCTGAAATCCTTCAGTGCAGCAAACACACGTTGCTTGACATGTTTACTTTTATACCCATGGCTATAGCGAATATTAAAAGTAATATCACACTGAGCTGGCACGAGGTTATCTAGCACATTATCAATATTAATACCGGTAACTTGCAGCGTTGTTTTTGAACTAAGTTCATCTAAAGGCCAGTCTATTTGTGTGAGCCTGTTAACCACTTCAGCACTTATGTGCGCAGCATTAATGGTATTCTCAGGATAGGCTACATGCCCAGCCTTTCCTTGAATAGTTAATCGCGCAGATAAGGCTCCACGTCGACCATTTTTTATAGTGTCACCTACCTGCAGGTGGCTGGTTGGCTCACCAACAATACAGCCATCAAGCACAACGCCCTGTTGTGCTAACCGCTTGGCAATCAACACAGAGCCATGCTCCGCTTCACCTTCTTCATCTGAAGTGATCAGCCAATATAATGTTCCCTGCTTTTGCTGCGCGCTGTTTATTAACGTCTGCGTTGCACTAAGCATCGCGGCAATGCCTCCTTTCATATCGGCGGCACCACGTCCATAAATTGCATCGTTAATTATGTGTCCACCAAACGGATCGGCTAACCAGCCACCTTGCGTTGCGGGTACCACATCAATATGGCCAGAAAATGCCACCACGGGGCCAGCCCCAAAGGTTATTTTTGCAATTAAGTTTGTCACATTATTAGAACTAAATTGCTCTGTACTAAAGCCTAACTCAGTAAGGTGGTTCGCAAGCCACTCAATGCCACCAGCTGGATTAGGAGTAATCGATTTAAATCGGATCAGAGTTTGTAAGTGACTCACTGTTTTTAACTGTGCAATAGTTAAGTACGGCGCTTGTGCTTTTGTATTGATAGCTTTTGTCATAATAAACACACCTCGTTTTAGCAGTGTATTTATTACAACGACTTTTTATGACCGCATTATGAATTTACTAGCTAACGTGCGCCCTCTTCTATTAATGTTTCTCGTGTAATCTGCACTATGTGCTTATCTTCTTTAGTTAACTTGGTTTTTTTCCAAGAGCCACGCATAAACCATGCAAATGCTATCAATGCGATGGTTATGTTAGTAATTGCAAAAGAATACCAAATGCCTTGATCACCAAGCTCAGTATGATTAGAAAGAATATAAGCGGCAGGGAACTGCACTACACATTGTGATAATAACGCGATAACCATTGCATTGAGCATATTACCTGAGGCACGAAAAGCAGCAACAATACAAAGTTGCACCCCTATTCCACCCCAACTTAAGCACATCACTTGAATAAACTGCGCCCCATTAGTAATAACGTCATTATCGTCAGGAATAAAAAATGCAACTAATGAATCTGCATATAAATATGCAATGGCGCCAACACATGAGAGCCCTAACAACCCCCACACACTAGCAAGTTTAGTGATCTGCTCAGCTCGCTTGATATTACCAGCCCCCATATTTTGCCCAACCAAGGTTGATACCGCCATTGATAAGCCCATAGCGGGGATCATTACCATTTGCAAAATATTAGAGCCAACACCATAAGCAGCAATTGTCGCTGTACCAAAGCTGGAAACTAGAAATGACATGATGATCAAACCAAATGCACGTGTCGATAATTCAATAGAGCCAGGCGCTCCCAAGAAAAAAGCGCGCTTAATATAGTGCCAGTCGGGGTAAAAGCTTTTTAGCTGTAATTGAATACCATGGCGACCACGTAAAAATATAATGATGCCCGCAAGCGCAGCTAAGCTCTGTGTAACCAATGTTGCTAGCGCAGCGCCCATCACACCAAGCCCCTCAAAACGACCATAGCCAAATATGAATAACGGATCGAGTATAAAATTAAGTAACACGGTTGTGCTGACTATAATTAACGGCACCTTAGTTTGCCCAATACCCCGCATTAGCGATTGAAACATGGCATAAATAAACACAAAAATAACGCCAATAAAAGATACATGCATAAACTTAAGCGCATCACTATATACGGCCGCTTCAACCCCCAGTAAGGTTAAAAAATAAGGTGATAATGCATAGCCTAGTAATCCAAGTAATAGTGCAACTAATGTCACCATTAACACCGTTTGCGCGGCAACATGGTTAACCTTATCTTGTTGTCCCGCCCCCATGTATTGGGCCGATAAAATCGCCCCAGCCATAGCAAATCCCGAACCTATCGCAATAACTAAAAATGTGACAGGCATACTAATCGATACAGCAGCCACTTGCGCAGCCCCTAACCGGCCAACCCAAAAAGCATCTGTAAGCTGATAAGCAGACTGCAAAATATTAATGAGGATAATAGGAATGCCTAATTTTAATAGCGCTTTGGCAATAGAGCCTTGAAGAAATAGTTGACCAGAGGGAGTCATGAGGCCGCTTACTTTTATTAAACCGTGAACATAGCCTTAGTTTAACAAAACTAGCTGATTATATTCTGAATACTTCGTTTACGGCCGGTATTTAAGTGATCAGTCAATAATTTTTGAGCACTAAGTAAGTAAAAGTTTAATCTAAATCAATAAATAGAGGCTCTTTACTTATACGCTTTTGAAACTTTGATCTAGAACAGGTTTTTATTTTTAAACTCGAGCGATAATAGCCTCAATCAACAAATAGTCACACAGTAGTTCACGGAGAACAACATGAAAACTAAACTAAGCATTGCAATACTTACTTCTTTACTAGCTCTTTCTCCTGCAGCACACGCTAACTTTAGCGTTAATGTTGGCGCAATTAATGTTAACCCTGATAACGATGGCTCAAAGATTAACGAAGCACCTACTCTTGGTTTAAAAGGTGATTCAAATACTCAGTTAGGTATTACTGTAGATTATGCATTTAACGACCAATGGGTGTTAGAGCTTATTGCAGCAACGCCATTCTCTCATGATGTAGAAGGTACAGGCGGTTTAGCTGGTAATAAAATTGCCGACATTAAACATTTACCACCATCACTGGTTGCACAATACCACTTTTTAGACAGCAGCTACGCACTTCGTCCATTTGTTGGTGTAGGTATTAACTATACGACGTTCTTTGACGAGCAGCCTTCTGCAGCACTTAAAGCAACTTTAAATACTGACGACGTGGAAGTAAAACTAGATGATTCATTTGGTTTTGTTGCTCAAGTAGGTGCTAACTACAAGATTGATGAGAAATGGGGCCTACACGCTATGGTATCTATCATGGATATTGATACTGATGCGACTGTATATGCTAATGGCGCAAAAGCATTAACTTCAACCGTGTCACTTGACCCTGTTGTAGCTATGTTTGGTCTTAAATACTCGTTTTAATAACGATTATGTGTGTGTTAAAAAGGCCGTAAGGCCTTTTTTTTGCGTGTAATTAACGAGGTAAGTTATTTACTTTTTTTTGCTCAAGCATTTCTTTCCAATGAATTATTTCTGCCGGTAAAATAGGTGCTACGCCTTCAAAACCAGCAACTTCCAGCATATGCTCAACGCTTACCACCCCTTTTTTACTTTTAAATACGCCACGTACATAGGCAATTGCATGTAAGCCACGCTCTGAATGAAATTTTTGTTCAATATAAAAGTATTTATGATCCCAGCCGACTAAACGGGTACTAATGGTAAAGCGCTGCATAGGCTTAATATCACGGATATAAGTAATGGCGGTTGCATTAACAATAGGAAACCAACGACGCTTCATTATTTGCTTTAGTAAACCAACTCGCTCGGTCATCCATGTGCGCGATAAATCCATCATTGCTAAATAGCGTGAATTAGTTAAGTGCAAATTAATATCACAGTCACTTGGCAGTGCTTTGTAGTCTATATCAACCGTGTCTAACAATGATTGATAATCACGATTACGTTTAATTTTGAAAAATAATAGCAGCAGTCTAAAATATAAGTTCACAGTAGAGGTCTTACCAGTTTGTTTTTTGTGAGTGTATCATAGCAATTGATCCCCTAGGGTATTTTTACACCAAGGGGTCAATCACTAAGAAAGGTTGTTTTAATATCTATCTTTAAACTTTAACCGTTTTACGATTAATACCGTAATCACGTAGTTTATTAGCTACCGCTGTATGGCTTAGCCCTAAGCGCTTAGCTAACTGACGTGAACTTGGATAAGCTGGATAAAGCTTACGCAATAAGGTAGCTTCAAAACGCTTAACCGCTTGATCAAGCGAGCCCTCAAAATCAGACTCTAAATAGCCTAAATCATGGGTAAAGGTCGGCAGTTGTAAATGCTCAACTCGCAATTCACTGTCTTCTAACAAGGATACCGCACGGTAAATAGCATTTTCTAATTGGCGCACATTACCTGGCCATGGGTAATCTTGTAAAAACGTTAAACATTCTTCAGATAGCTCAGGCACAGTATGGCCATTTTGCTGCGCATATTTTTGAATAAAGTGCTCAGCAAGTGGGCCAACATCGGCTTTACGATCTCTCAATGGTGCAATTTCTAACGTTAGTACATTAATGCGATAGTATAAGTCTTCTCTAAATACGCCCTCTTGCACCATTGCAGGTAAATCTTTTTGGGTAGCAGCAACTATGCGAACATTTACTTTAACTTCGTTTTCGTCGCCTACTTTTCTAAATGTACCGTCTTGTAAAAAGCGCAGTAATTTAGTTTGGAGCTGAGTCGACATTTCACCCACTTCATCTAAAAATACTGTTCCACCATCCGCTTGTTCAAGTACACCGCGTTTAGGCGCTGCATTTTCTTCATATCCGGCGTAACCAAAAAGCTCTGACTCGGCAACATCATCTGGTAATGAGGCACACGATAAAGCAATAAACGGCTTTACTGAGCGGTTAGATGCATAGTGACAAGCTCGCGCTAATAACTCTTTACCTGTGCCGGTTTCACCGGTGATAAGAATGGGGGCTTCAAGTTGCGCCATTTTTCGCGCTTCGCGTACAACACGACGCATCGCCGTACTAAAATTGTGAATTGTCGCAAAGCTTTCTTGGCCATAGCGTCTAAACGCACTCACTTGCTGACCTAGGCGGCTTTGCGATTTTATATTAATTACCGCACCCGCTAACACATCCCCCTCACTGCCTTGTGGTACAGCAATAGGTAAAATATCGGCAATAAAGTCTTCACCTGCCACTTCTACACGGGTAGTTTGCCCAAGTACTTCTTTGCCTTCTAACCAACGGGTAAAATTAAAACCTTTAAGTAAATTATTGATATTGGCGCCAATGACTTCTTTTTCTGTTAGCTGTAAGTCTTTACACGCCGCGTCGTTACACAGGCGCACCCAGCCTTTAGCATCAATAGATATAACACCATCTGGCAGTGCTCTTAATAAGGTGTTTAATTCATTGTGCTCACGTTCAGATGGTAAAAACGCGGTGGTACGTACATCATGAACACCATCAATCAATCGAATTGATGGCATAATTTTTTGAAATTGTTCAAATTCAATTTCAGGAAAGCTCACATACATACGACAATTAACTGAGTCGACTTCAATTCCTTTCAAGTCAACATTGTAGCTAACTAAAATATTAAGAATCTCTTGAGCAATACCAACTCGGTCTGCACAGTGAATATCTAAACGCATACACCCTCAGGTAAGGAAAAAACTAATTGGCGTGAATAATACGCTAACTATGATTATCAGCATAGTTTATTGTAAAGAAATTTGGACGAAAAATGTTTTTTTACTCCCTAGAGCGCTTTTTCAAACACTTAAAATATTTATCTTAGCTGTTTACTAAAACTCGGGGTTATTACTTGTAAATATAGCCAAGCTAACTTTGTATAAATTATATTCTGCAATGAGCTAATCATTGCTGTGCAAACGCTAATATTTATTCATGTTTAATCTAAACCGTGATTATTAAAATAAAGTACTAAAGGTTAACTGTTGTTGAATAACTTGGTACCTGTAACCCCTGGTAAATAAAGCGGTTTTATATGTTTTCGATAGAGCTTAAAACCAATTAAAAGCTAGCTTTGCAAAGACAATATTACTTGTGTTGTTAAATATCTTTTTTGATAAGCTTAAGTGTTTATCGCAACAACCAGGGTTTTAGCGCCTAGTATTTAACAATTACATAACGGATGTGTGATAGCGCGCTCAACGCTTCCCCTCGTACAAAGGTCTATGTATACTTAGGCGCAATTGTAACTAGGATAAGGGTGTGACTCTTACCTAAACGTATAGCTGCGTTTAGCAAACCATTACCTTAGCTGCATAAAAAACACTGATGATCGAGCATTTATTATACTTTTAAAAAGTACCAATTTAGCTAAATAAAAAACCACAAGGTCATCAAAACAATAATGAATTAGGAAGTAAATATGAGTTCAAATTCTGACAGTGGCTGGTTTGGTCACCCTAAAGGACTTTCGACCCTATTTTTCACAGAAATGTGGGAGCGAATGAGTTATTACGGTATGCGAGCTATGCTCGTATTGTTTATGACAGCAAGTTTACAACAAGAAGGCTTAGGATTTACCGTTGCTTCTGCTGCTGCAATTTATGGCTTATACACAGGTTCAGTGTACTTTTTAGGTTTACCTGGTGGCTGGTTAGCAGATAGATTATTTGGTGGTCAAAAAGCAGTATGGTACGGCGGTATCATCATCATGTGTGGCCACATTATTTTAGCCGTTCCGCATGAATATTCTTTTTTCATTGGTTTAATCTTTGTCGCAACGGGTACTGGTTTACTTAAACCTAATATCAGTGCCATGGTTGGTCAGCTTTATACTGACGAAGATGAACGCCGTGACGGTGGTTACGCTATTTACTACATGGGTATTAACTTAGGTTCTTTAATTGGTTACTACGTTTGTGGTTACTTTATGGAAAACGTAGGCTGGCACTGGGCATTTGGTGCAGCTGCTGTAGGTATGGCTATTGGTTTAGTGCAGTACAAACGTACACTTAATAACTTACCAGAACATAGCTCGTTACCTGCGAATCCATTAAGCCCTAAAGGTGCTTCACGCGCATGGGGCGGTATTGCTGCGTTTGTAATTGTTGTTGCCGGCGTGACTGCTGCTGCGATGACAGGCGCTATAGTTATTAACCCGACTATTGTTGCAGGTTACACAGCAGTTGTATTTACTGTTATCTTTTTCATCTACTTTGGCCTTGTTTATTTTAAAGGCAAACTAACCGACGCTGAAAAGCAAAGAATGTGGGCGCTGTTTTTAGTTTGTGTTGCTTCTGCGTGTTTTTGGTCTGGCTTTGAACAAGCGGGCTCTTCATTAAACCTATTTGCTCGTGACTACACAGACCGTCTTATTGGCACATTTGAAATTCCAACGACTTGGTTCCAATCTCTAAATTCGTTATTCATTATTGCCCTATCACCATTTTTTGCCGCTCTTTGGATTAATTTATCTAAGAAAATGGTATCGCCTACTTATAGCGTAAAATGTGCATTGGGCTTAGTTATTATGGCTTCAGGCTTTTTAGTTATGTTCATGGCAGCCCATTACGCAGCTGAAGGCTTAAAAGTAGCTCCTTACTGGCTGGTTACAACGTATTTCTTACATACAGTGGGTGAACTTTGTTTAAGCCCAGTTGCATTGAGTGCGGTAAGTAAATTATCTCCTCGTCGCTATACGGGTCAAATGATGGGTGTATTTGTACTTACATACTCAATTGGTAACGTAATTTCAGGCTTACTTGCTGGTAACTTTGATCCTAACAATGTTGCAGAAATTCCTAACCTTTACTTACAAATTGCATTATTTAGTATCGGTGTAGGTATCATCTTAGTACTGATGAGCTTCAAAGCTAAGGTATGGGAAAAACAAGGTTTAGAGCAAACCTCACCAGCCCAATAATTTAAATTAATCACAACGCGTAATTATGCGCTTTGACTAATGATATTAAATACCCCCTGCAGCTAACTGCAGGGGGTATTTTTATGGCTAACCTATTTGTTACAGCGTAATACATACTACACAATAAGTGGAGTTAGTGAATCAAACCCTCAGTATCTATTGTTTTGTTAATGTCGTAAGCAGCTAAGCTCAGGTTGAGTGTAAACAATAAAATACAAAAACCACTCTTTTTTTAGTGTATAAGAACTAAGAAAATAGATAAAAAAATAAATGTAAAACAAATTAAATCAGTAACTTAAATTTAAATCCCATACATTATTCGAGCTAACTAATTTTTACTTACCTAGGCTCGTATGTAAATAAATGTCATGCTTTGCTAACCGTCCCGTAAAATTTACACACGCGCTATTTACTAAATCACAACACCCTCTTCCCCAAAGCAGTAATCTAGTTAATCATGCAGGCAATACGATAACTAATAATCGCAGTGCTTAATTGCGGGAGTAATTATAATGAGTGAAGTAAATAATCCTTTAGGTTTGGTTGGTATTGAGTTTACTGAATACGCAACACCCGATGCCGATTACATGGACAAAGTGTTTACCGATTTTGGTTTTTCAAAATTAAAAAAATTCAAAGGTAAAGACATTGTTTATTACAACCAAAACGATATTCATTTTTTACTAAATAATGAACGCGACGGCTTTTCAGCTGAGTTTGCTAAAAACCACGGCCCAGCAATTTGTTCTATGGGCTGGCGTGTAGAGAACGCTCAAGCAGCGTTTGAAGCTGCGGTTGAGCGCGGCGCTAAGCCAGCTACTGATGCAGCTAATAAAGACTTACCGTACCCTGCTATTTACGGCATTGGCGATAGCTTAATTTACTTTATTGAACAATTTGGAGATAAAGGCTCTATCTACGATAATGATTTCGAAGATCTGAGCGAGCCAAACAAAGTAGAGAGTAAAGGCTTCTTACGTATCGACCACCTAACCAACAACGTATATAAAGGTACTATGGAAACATGGGCTAACTTTTACAAAGACGTGTTTGGTTTTACCGAAGTACGTTACTTTGATATTAAGGGCCAAAAAACAGCCCTGCTTTCATATGCATTAAAATCACCATGCGGTACCTTCTCTATTCCAATCAATGAAGGTAAAGGCAACGACAATAACCAAATTGATGAATACCTAGGTGAATACAATGGCCCAGGTGTGCAGCATTTAGCGTTCTTAACTGACGACTTAGTAAGCTCACTAGATAAGCTTGATAAATCGACTATCGCTACTTTAGATATTATTCCAGAGTACTACGATACTATTTTTGACCGTGTTCCATGGGTTAAAGAAGACAAAGAAAAAATCCGTGAACATCAAATCCTTGTTGATAGCCAAAGCGAAGATTGCTATTTACTGCAAATTTTCTCTAAAAACTTATTTGGTCCTATCTTCATTGAAATGATTCAACGAGTTGATGATGGCGGCTTTGGTGAAGGTAACTTCCAAGCGCTATTCGAATCAATCGAGCGAGATCAAGAACGCCGCGGCGTTTTATAAGCAAATAAAGTGACTTTAAAAAGCAGCGTATTTCGCTGCTTTTTGTCGTTTAATCGTAATTGAGAGGTAAAACTATCTCTCTGTGTGTTTAAATCGCGCTTTTCATCACCATATAGCTAAGTAATAGATGAAATTAACGGGTGCTATATTCTTATTTAATAAATTGATATTTATACTGATAAGCGCGACCAACTAAACCAAAGGAAATGTAATGAGTTTAATTAACGAAACCCATGATATAAATTTAACTAGCTGGGTAGCATCAGCAAATGATGCACAATGTGACTTCCCTATTCAAAACCTACCTTTTGCAGAAGTACGTCGCAAAAATAGCAATGAAGCTTTTCGTGGTGCTGTTGCCATTGGCGATCAGGTTATTGATTTAGCAAAAGTAAATGAACTCGGTATTTTTTCAGGTGACGCCCAAACAGCCGTTTCATCTGCAAGTAATCCGACTTTGAACGAGTTTATGGGATTAGGTGAGCAATATTGGTCAGCGCTTCGTTTAGCACTGTCTAAAGCATTACGTGAAGGCTCTGCTCATCAAGAGCAACTAGCACAAGCGCTTATACCACAAACCGAAATTGAATTTTCTCTACCGTGTCGCATTGGCGATTACACTGACTTTTATACATCAATTTATCATGCGACTGCCGTAGGAAGTTTATTCCGTCCCGATAACCCATTACTACCAAACTACAAATGGGTGCCGATTGGTTATCATGGTCGCTCATCGTCTATTGGCGTGTCTGGGCAGCAGTTTCATCGCCCTAAAGGACAAACTAAAGCGCCAGATGCAGAAGTTCCTTCATTTGGTCCATGTAAGCGCCTTGATTATGAGCTGGAACTAGGTATTTACCTAGGTAAAGGTAATGATCTGGGCGATGCTATTGCAATTGAAAATGCTGAAAAGCATGTATTCGGCTTTTGTGTTTTCAACGATTGGTCAGCACGTGATTTACAAGCATGGGAATACCAACCGCTTGGTCCATTCTTAGCGAAAAATTTCGCATCAACCGTGTCTCCATGGATTGTTACCACCGAAGCACTTGCACCATACAGAACAAGCTGGACGCGTGATGAAAATGATCCGCAGCCACTCGAGTACTTAGAATCAACGGCTAACCGTGATCAAGGTGCATTTGATATTCAAATGGATGTTAAAATTCAAACACAAAAAATGCGTGATGAAGGCTACAACCCAACTCAAGTGTCTAAGTCTAGCTTTAAGCACTCATACTGGACTGTAGCGCAAATGGTAACTCACCATACCGTAAACGGGTGTAACTTTATGCCAGGCGACATGCTGGGCTCTGGCACGCAATCAGGGCCTACTCACGAAGAAGCGGGTTCATTACTTGAGCTTTCTCGTGGTGGTAAAGAAAAGATTACTTTAAGTAACGGCGAGCAGCGTAGCTTCTTGGAAGATGGCGACAACGTTATAATGCGTGGCTGGTGTGAAAAAGAAGGCTTTGCACGTATTGGCTTTGGCTTTGTAGAGAGCACCGTACTACCAGCAAAATAATATATAAAATCAATAAACTAGTAAAAAAGGGTTGTTGAATAAGCAGCCCTTTTTTATTAATTAAGCCGAAGTTACAATTTTTTTCTGGCTTTTTTAGTTCAAATTGCTATCTTGAATCCGTTAATAGCCAGTATTTATGTGACATGCCTGTATTTATAAAGTCTTTTTTTAATAAACATTTCCCAGCTCGTCAGCTGCTCATTCGCCAAAATGGTGAAGTAAAGCATGTTGTTTTGGCGCCTTGGTTACAGGTTTCTGTGCTTGCTATTATTTTCATTGCTATTGCATGGATCAGTGTTTCGAGTATCCGTGTTTATATGCAAACACACCAAATTTCTCATATCGAGCAAACTCAGCTTGATAAGCAAGTACAATGGCAACAAAAAGTAAAGCAACAGCAACAACGCTACGCATTGCAGCAAGAGCAGTTAGCTGAACTTGAACAAAAACAAGCTTTACTTCAAGGTATGATTGAATCACTCCCAGCTTCTATCAGCAAAGATGTAATAAAATTAGAGGGTGAGCTTGAATCTTCTCCTATTAATGAGAACGAAAGCGAATTTCATGAGCCGCTCGAAGAAGACAAAACACAAAATGAGCATGCACAAACCAGTTTTGAGCAGCGCTACATCATGCTAAATCAGCAGTACGATACTAATTTCACGTTATTGGCTGCGCAGATTAATCAGCGCCATGATGCGATTATAGAAATACTTCAAGGCACGGTTCTTGAGAACGCACTGGCGCAACATCTAACATTAAGCACACAAACAACGGCGCAAGGTGGCCCGCTAGATATACTCGATGAAAGTAAAATACCAAGTACTTTTCTTGTCATTGCCGATAAGTTATTGCTGTTAAACCAGCTTGAGAGCTTTTTAACGGCGTTGCCAAACACTCTGCCTCTGCCTGCTGCTAAGTATTACATTTCTAGTAATTTTGGGCTTAGAAAAGACCCAATGAATAAAAGGCGCGCTTTTCATAAAGGTATCGACTTAGCTGGGTGGCATAAAACAGAAATTTTTGCCCCTGCCGATGGCATTGTTCTTCGTGCAGGCCGTAATGGCGGGTATGGTAACTTTATAGAGTTAGAACATAAAAACGGTGTTGTAACGCGCTTTGGTCACTTAAACAAAATTAATGTTAAAAAAGGTCAAGCGATCACAAAGCACGATGTCATTGGCTTAATGGGCAGTACCGGAAGAAGTACAAGTACTCATTTACACTATGAAGTATTAATAGACGACAAGCATGTCAATCCACTAAAAATAACAAAGGCGCTTTCTCGTGTTTGGTAAAAATAAACAAGTAAAAACAGACTCATCCATTAAGCGAGTGAGTCACACTCCCTCAATCATTTCTAACGATGTGCGTATAACGGGCTCTTTAGTAAGCCAAGGCGAAGTGCAGCTCGACGGACGAATCGACGGTGACATTAAAGCCGAACATTTAGTAATCGGCACCTCAGGTGTTGTTGAAGGCGTTGTTGAGGCAAGTAGTGTTATTGTTAAAGGTAAAATTATAGGCTCTTTAAATGCAAGTGAAGTAAAGATCGAAAATAATGCTCATGTACTTGGCGATATATTTCATGACACCCTAAGCATAGAGGCCGGTGCTATTATTGAAGGTAGTTTAAAGCAGCGCTTTGAAAAAGAAGTCATTGAACATACTAAAGATAAGCCAAAACCGGTTCACGATGTAAAAGCCATTGTTGATAATGAAGACAGTGGGCTTTCGTTTGTAAATAAGCAGCCTGCTGCTAAAAGCTAGCTACATTAGTTTATAATGGTTTAGCCTGCCTGTTTGGCTAAACCATTAATCACCTCTTTAAAATCCCGTTAGCGGCTTATACACTTACTTTTTCTGTGTTATATACATGGTTATGTCTGCGGTAAAAACCAGTTCGTTACGCGTATTGTAAAGCTTTACCGGTACGACTAAATCTTCTTTATCAATCCATTGATGAGGCAAGTCAATCTCAGCGATAGCAGTAACATCAGTGTCTACCTTAGCCAGGTACTGTACTGTCATTCCCTTAGGGATCCAACGATGGGTTTTATAAGGTACCGTTGCATCAACCATCACCCCCGCACACAGCTCAGCCAAATTACATTGTGCGATAGCGTGAATAGTGCCAATGTGATTGTGTACACGGCGTGTGTTTTTAACCACAGCACTACAGTGCCCTGCTTTTAAATCTAAAATAGTAGGTTTCATAGAGCCAAAGTAAGGCGCTTTAAAACATACGGCTTTACTAAACAGCCAGTTACCAAACGGCAGCTTTTTAAATTTATGCCACGTTTTTATTAATGCAGACTCATTACTCATTATTGTTTTTCCATTGTCTTTGCTTAAAAAGCAAATTAACACATCGGATCAGTTTAAAGAAGTGTGATACTTAAACAAAAATAATCATAATAAAGTTAAAAGTAGGTAACATGTCTGATGCATCGGTCATAAGCCCTTTCTTTTTCATCAGTCGCCACTTAAAATACCGACAAAAGGAGACCTGATGCAAACACAGCCCGCTAAACCAAACTTAATTTTATTACTGATCTTAGCGTTACTCGTCATTTTTTGTCCTATGGGCATTGATATTTATTTACCTGCCTTTCCTACTATTGCAGAGCAATTTTCAGTGAGCGAAAAACAAGTACAGCAAACGGTGGCTATTTTTATGCTTACTGTTGGTTTGGGGCAATTAATTGCAGGCCCTCTTGCTGATCGTTTTGGACGTAAGCCGGTAGCCTTAACCGGTGTAACTTTATATGGACTGGCGGCATTAGGCGCATACTATGCTCCTAGCTTTTTAATACTGATGTTTGCTCGTGCAATTCAAGGGTTAGGCGCATGCGCCACCTTTGTTGTTGCTTTCGCAATAGTAAGAGATAAGTTTGGTAGTGAACGCAGTGGCCAAATAATTACCTACCTAAACGGGATCGTGTGCTTTATTCCTGCTTTAGCCCCCATTTTAGGTGCTTGGTTAACCGTGCAGTTTGGTTGGCAAATGAACTTTCTATTTTTAACTGGTTTTGCACTATTGGGATTTATTGTCACCTTATTTCTATTTAGAGAAACCAGGCCAGCAGACAGCTATTACCAAGGGCATATCTTAGATTTAAGGCGCTTTATCCCTATTATTTCAACTCCGTTATTTTTATTTAATAGCTTGTTATGTATGGTCACTATGTCAGCTATATTAGTATTTGTAACACTGGCTCCTGGTTGGCTTATTACTGAGTTAGGTGGCAGCGTAGCCGACTTTACATTTTGGTTCTCGCTCAATGCAGTGCTTAGTATTCTTGCTAGCTTTATTATGCCTATTTACATTAAACGCCAACCAAAAAGAGCTCTAAAAGCAGGTCTTGTGTTGTTAGTGAGTGCAGGCTTACTGATGCTAGTATTAAGCCAATATAAAACCCCATTAGCATTAATGATCCCTATGTTTATTGCAGCCTTTGGTTTTGCTTTGACACTTGGCTCTGCTGCTGGGCGTGCTTTGAGTTTATTCCCTAAACAAGCTGGCACCGCCTCAGCTCTTTTGGGAGCGATGCAAATGAGTGGAGCAAGTTTATTGGTATTTATTACTCAATATTTAAATTTATCAACACCCGAGCTTATAGGCACACACTTTTTATTATTAATTCCCTTTTCTTACTTACTGTTTCGTTATACTAAATATGCCTAATAAAATACGTTTGCTGAGCCTGTGAATAGTAATCACCACAGGCAATTAGCACTGTAACTGTAGTTAAAACTCTTTACCAAGCGGGCAATATGCCCGCTTTTTATTTTTCTATATGCTTGATAACATTAACTACCAACCTCTTTTGAATCAAGTGCAATGATCAATCCTGATTTTTTACTTTCATTTTTACTCGCCAGCTTTTTAATGGCCGTCGCGCCTGGGCCATCAAACGCGTTTTTAATGGCGCAAACTTTTGCAAATGGGCGAAAAGCAGGTATGCAGAGTGCTTTTGGCTTTGCGTTAGGTGGCGTAGTACATACATTTTTTGCGGTTGTCGGTTTAAGCGCTATTTTAAAAGCCTCTGAAACAGCCTATGCCAGCGTACAATATGCAGGTGCAGCCTATTTATGTTATTTAGGGTTTATGATGCTTAAAGGCACCTTTAAGCCCCCCATTTGCGAGCAAAGCGATAAACCGCATGTTACCACCAGTAAAAACAAAAACGTGATGTTTCAAGCTATGATGACCGAAGTACTCAACCCTAAGGTGGCTTTGTTTTTTATTGCTTTTATCCCACAATTTGTAGACCCTAGCTTATCATCTGCAACTTTTCAGCTGGCGTTTTTTGGGCTGCTTTATCCAATCTTTGCTTTTCCTATCGACTGCACGTATATTTATTTCGGCGATAAAATAGCCCAGTTTTTTAAAAGTCACCCTAATAGCCAACTTTGGATAGATAGGTTCACAGGCATTGTATTTATTGCATTGGCTATCAATTTATTACTCTAACTAATAAGAATCAGCATGGACCAAAAAATACAAGCTCTTCCAGCTAAGAAAAACATAGCCCTTGTTGCACATGATGGAAAAAAAGCCGCGCTAAAATTATGGTGTGAAAAACACACTCCAATGCTAAGTAAACATAAGCTATACGGCACTGGTACAACCGGACATTTAATAGAAAAAACCACCGGTTTGAATGTCGTACAATTACTCAGTGGACCTATGGGGGGTGATCAGCAGCTTGGTGCTAAAATAGCGGAACATGAAATTCATGTGTTAATCTTTTTTTGGGATCCTCTGGCATCTCAGCCGCACGACCCCGATGTAAAAGCATTGCTTCGTTTAGCCGCGGTGTGGAACATTCCTGTTGCTTGTAATGAAGTAAGCGCTGATATGTTACTAAGTTCTCCCCTTATGGACAGCGAATTTGAGCGTTCTTTGCCAGATTACGAAAAGTACCTCGCAACCCGACAAATCTCTTTATAACAGCTTATTTATAAAGCATACTCGCCCATTTAGTCAGACCAGCGGTGACACTGCCAAAGTGATCACCGTTAACCATTTTAATGTCGCCTAAGTGGGTTTTTAAAGCCGCTTTGATCAGTGGTGATTGCGCACTACCACCCGTTAAATAAATTACATCTGGGGTAGTGTTTGCATCTGCAATGGCCTGTTTTGCTAATGTCACTATTTGGCTAATACTATCGTCAACGGCTAATGCTAATTCATTAATAGAGATATCTTTATCAAGTGATGAATCTAGAAATGTTAAATCACAATTAAAGTTTTCAGAAGAGCTCAGTGCAATTTTTGCCGCTTCAGCTTGTTGAACTAATTGATGTCCTTGCTTATTTTGCTGTAAATGGATGAGCCGTTTATATAAATCGGGCGCACTCACATCGCGTAGCTGTGCACTCAGTTCACGATAATGCTGAGCACTATAAAACTGACTTTGTAAATTCACATCGTTAATTTTACATGCTTGCCAAAATGCCTGGTTAGGTAATGGTAAACCCGATTTAAAAGTACTGCCTAAGCCAAGTAACGGCATCAAACCATGGTAGCTCAGAGCAATATCTAAATCATTACCGCCTACTCGCTTTCCGCTATGTGCCAAAAAGTCTGCGTCTCGTTGTTGTTTATTCCTAAAACTTGGCCCCATTTGTACAAATGAACAGTCACTTGTACCACCACCAATATCTATTACTAGCACTTTTTGGTCTTGCGTTAAATCACTTTCATAATCAATCCCGGCGGCAAGTGGTTCATATAAAAATTCCACATCTTTAAAGCCGGCTCGGTTTGCTGCACGTGTTAAAATGCCCACGGCTTGTTGGTTTGACTGCTCACCACCAACTGCTTGAAAATTCACTGGGCGACCAATAACAGTTTGGCTCAGCGTATACCCTAACGATGATTCGGCACGTTGTTTTATTTTTAAAATCATTGCAGTGGCAATATCTTCAAAAAAATTAATTTGCCCTTGCTTTAAGCCAGTAGCGCCAAAAAAAGACTTAGGTGATTTTACAAAATAACCTTCTTCAGGAAATTGCACATACTCGCTAATCGCCTCACGGCCAATGAATAAAGTTTCGTCGCCGGTTTGTAGGTCTAGGTCTGATTTAATTCGCGCAAGCGTATTAAGTAACGGTTGGCGCGCGGTTTTATAGCCATGCTCATGCTCTGAGCCCTGCAAGTGCTGCGCTACAAAATCAACGACTAAAGCACTATGATGTGTGTATAAAGTTGATGGAAGATAATGTTTGCCTTGCTCTAAAGGAATGAGCTGAACACGCTCTTCGTTTAAAACACCCATAGCACAATTAGAACTACCATAATCAAAACCAACAAACATAGATCACCAAACATCACTAAAAAGGCCGCGCAATTTAGCATAATTGCTAAAAAATATATACTGAATTGGCCTACACTCTTTATTTTTCGGGTCTTTCCCGTAAGAAGCTGGCAAAACGCGGCAAGCCATTTTTAGTGTACCCGTGGTACCGATAAGTAATTGTTGAGCCTATAGCTGGCGGATACTTTCGCTCTTTATCACTAAAACCCGTGCCAATAGAAAATATCAGCCCCTGTTTTGTCTGTACTTTCAATGCGCCAAGCATTCCTGTGTATTTACCTTTACCCGGTAAATGTTCAATTACTAATGCTTCGGCATCTAAATATGGCTTGAGTTTTAACAATGCACTAGAGCGACCAGTTGTATGCTTAGCCTCTGCTAAATGAAGCATAACGCCCTCGCCGCCTTGTTTAGTAACCTGATTAAAATAATCACTGAGTTGCTGGTTGTCGCTAAATTGATATTGCTTAACCGCTTTAATATGGGGGCTATTTAGCTTAGTAATGAGTGACAGATAATTTTGATAACGACGGTGAAAAGGCGTACCGGCATCTGGCATATCAAATACCTGATAAGTAATACTTTGCCACTGCAAATCGTTGGGTATTTTTGTTCTGACAATACCACTGAGTACAGAAAATTGACCCCGCTTGGTCCATAACTCACCATCTAGCCAAACGTCTGGCAAAGGAGCGGTAAACCACTTAGGCGGGTTTATGGAGTTGCCTTGACGGGTTACAAACTGCTTTCCCGTCCAGATTGCTCTTACTCCGTCATACTTTTCACTCACCAAATATTGACGAATATCTTCATGCTTAGTTTCATCGTAAACATTAGCAAGTTGCACTGGAGGCAATTGCGCCAATAAGCCCGAACTAATGAGGGTTAAAAAAGTAAACAGCGTTGCTTTAATCATTGCTGCATCCTTGCAAATTTAAATATGGCTTAAACTATAGTTGAGATTGAAACCAGTGCCAAAATTCTTCAAAGCTTTGCATTTGCTGTGTTGCTTTACTAAAGTCGTGCTCCTGTGTATGTTTATTAGCGATAGCTATCACAGCTAAAGCAGCATTATTCGCTGCGGTTACACCGGTGAAAGTATCTTCAACGGCAATCGCATTTTGTGCAGCAACCTGCATATTTTTAAGTGCTAATAAGTAGGGATCACCGGCAGGCTTTGGATTAATTACATCATCTTTAGTAACAACGGTATCGAATAAATTATAAAACTCTAATCCTTTTAGTATTGGCTCAGCTTCATGCCTTGCGCTGCCTGTTACTAACGCCATTTTTAAACCTTGCTCTTTAACCGCTAACAGAACATTTTCAGCATAAGGCATTAAAGGCGGTAAATTGATTTTAACGTACTCACTAAATAAGCGATATTTTTCATCCGCTAAATAGCGGCTACTTACAGACAAGTTATGAACTTGTTTTATTTCCTTTGCAGCGTCAATAGTGGGACGTCCCGAAAAGCGCCTACAAAAATCATCTTCTTTATAACACACACCAAAAGGCGCAAGTAATTGGCTCCAGCAGTTATAGTGCACACTTTCCGAGTCAACCAAAGTGCCATCCATATCAAATAATACCGCTTCAATTGACATTCTTTTCTCCTGGTTATTTAACCTAAACTTTAGGTAATAAAAAAGGTGCCTAGGCACCTTTTAATAATTTGTGTTACTCAGCCAAACCTGCTGGCGGCTCAGCATAAGCGTCTTCGCCGGTATCTACATCAACTAACTCATAACCTCGGGCTTTGCGCATTACTTTAAGTATCGGCTTTTCGAAGGCGGTTTTTAAGCGCTCAGCATCATCTTTTAACGCATCTAATGTGGTTCCAAATGGTGCTGCACCAGTTTCTGACCAGTTAGTTACTTTACCATTTAGGTTATATTCCACTTCGTGTATTTGATATTGCGCAGCTTCATCTTTGGTTGCTTCACAAAAAATTACACGGTAATTCCAAAATCCAGCCATTACTTTTTCTCTTTAATAAACATATGAGCGCTACTGTAGCAGCTCTACCAAAATAAAAAAGCCTGCACTAGGCAGGCTTTTATCAATAATTACAATTTAACGTTAAACTTTTCGATTAGAAAAAGTTAACTTTAAACTCAGCGCCAATGTAACGCTCTTCATTAACCATGGCTGTATTGTTGTTGAAATCAACACCACCAATCGTCTGCTGCTCGTCAAACATGTTACGCACAAATGCTGATACTTCATATTCGTAATCGCCTTGCGCCCATGCATAGCCAGCACGTAAACCTACTTCTGTCAGTGGCTTACCCTCAAACTCAACTGATTCATATAAGAAAAAGTCAATCTCACTGCGGTACGACACATCAGCGTAAGCAAAGAAATCACCTTCAGCGAGTTCTTTAGTGTAACGAAGTGTGATGTTAGAGATCCACTCTGGTGCATGCGGTAAGCTATTGCCATCTAAAATAGCACGATCTTCAGGACCAAATGCACCTGGTACTTGGAACGTAGGATCAGTAACAGTACACTGTGCACACACTGCAACGGCTAAATCTTTATCTTTAAGCTCAGTTTTGTTGTAGCTTAAGTTGAAGGTTGCATTTAATTCGTCAGTTAACACCCACTCAGAATCAATTTCGAAACCATAGCCGGTTGTTTTATCAGCATTTAATAGACGGTTAAAGTTAGCACCACCACCCACTGCCGTTAGCTGCTGGTCATCCATAGTGTAATAAAATACTGTTGCATTTACACGGCCTTGGCCATCTAACACATCAGATTTAATACCTGTTTCAAACGAGGTAACAGTTTCTGAATCAGCAACGGTTACTTCATCACCAAATAAGATACGACCTTGAAGACTTGGTGCGCGGAAACTGTTAGCAATACGGCCATACCAGTTTACGTCATCGTTGATTTTGTAGTTAGCTGATAAATCCCAGCTTACGTGATCATCGCTAACATTTTTTTCGATATAAGTCGCTGCACCACCAATTGGGCTAAGCGTGCGGTTAGCTGAGAATTCTTTCTCATCATCTGAATAACGAAGACCCGCGGTTACTTTTAAATCATCAGTAATAGTGTAATCAACTGAGCCGAATACAGCCCATGCTTTAGTGTCTTGCTGCTGACTAACAAAACCGTTTAATACGCCATTATTGGCTGTATCATAGCTAAAGTTTTCAATTGTTAATGCTTCGTCGAAGTAAAAAACACCCACTTGGTAATTTACGTCACCAGTAAAGTTGCTTGATAAGCGAAGTTCTTGCGTGTATTGGTCTTGGTCTGGAATACCATCAGCACTTTCTGAAGAGAAAGGAATAAAACCAGGGCCCATTGCAACTGGAACATCATTGATGGAGAACCCACCGTAGCCACCATCGATGTCAGCACGAGAGTAAATTTCTGCACTTTCCCAACCAGAGATTGACGTTACTGTATGGTTAGCTAAGTCCCACTCAAGCTTAAGGCTTGCACCTTGCGATTCCACTTGCTGCGTCGCACGAGATGCGGCATCGTGATACACCACGTCATTTTCAAAACCATCAACTAAATCGTTAGTACCAGGTTTGATAGTGTTAGCACGAAAGGCAATTGGAGAGCCATCTAAATCACGAACATGGTAATTAAATAATCCAGTGAAATCGTCACCTTCATATAAAAACTGAATACGGGCTGCTTGTTCAGTGTAACCACCTAAGGCATCTTTTTGCTCAAAACCTGGTGCACGATTATCAATGTAATCGTCTTTATCTTGCCAAAGTACTGAGACACGTGTTGATAAACGATCTGTTAATGAACCACCAACAGCGCCTTCAAAGTCAACAGCACCACGACTACCGTAAGATACAGAGCCATAGCCTTCAAATTCTTGACTTGGTTTTACGGTATCAAATTTAACTAGACCAGCCGGTGTATTACGACCAAATAATGTACCTTGAGGACCACGAAGCACTTCAACACGTGCTACGTCAAATACAGGGAAACCTTTTAAGATTGCGTTTTCTTGTACAATTTCATCAACCACAAGCGACACTGGTTGCGAAGCATTCAAATCGAAATCAGTGTTACCAAGGCCACGTACATAAAAGCGTGGGAATGAACGGCCAAATGAAGATTCAATAGATAAACTTGGGATTTTCGCATTCATAAAACGAATATCCATACCAGCTGAGCTGTAAGCATCTAAGCTATCGCCTTGCAAGGCTGAAACAGCAACAGGCACTTCTTGAGCGTTTTCTACTCGTTTACGAGCAGTAACTTGAATAACTTCTAGTTGGTTCTTCTTAGCAGTAGTTTCTTGCTCAGCAGCTACGGCTGAAATTGACGTACCTGCTACGGCAGAGAACAACGTTGCATTGATAAGGGTTGCTAACGTAGATCTTTTCATTGCTTTCATGTCGGGGTTAACCTTTTTAGTGCACTCTTGTTCAACGGTTGATGTGTTGCGCAATTAAATAATTACGGATTCAGTCAATTTTTCGCGACTTGCTCTATGCGGCGCGGACCTTATTACCGAGAGTACAAAAACGGCATAAATAAGGCTGACTGAATGCGCAAGATTATATCATGGTGTAATTTATTTACTGCATACTGAACACTAAAAATTAAACTTATTTTTAACACTTAACCGCACTATCCCGACATTTAGTGTACTTTTAGCAACTAAAAAACCAAAAAGCGGACATATGTCCTTACGTTGAATTGTTAAAAAATATAGCGGAATAACGCGACACTTTTTTAAATACTACTTTTTCACTAATGAGCGTTTAAGAACAATTTCACCATCAATATGAAGATCTCGCTGCGGAAATGCAATCACCACATCGTGTTGTTCAAACACTTCATAAATCCTAAAACGAATATCACTGCGGACTTGTCTTAATCGAGTTTCTGATTCAGCGCAGACCCAAAAAATAGCATTAAAAACTAACGAGCTATCTGCAAAATCATCAAACAATACGGTTGATTGAGGCGTTGCCAATATTGCCTCATGCTTATCTAATACTTGCTGAATTAACTTTTTAACTAATAACACATCAGAGCCATAAGCTACGCCTACGCTCACAGATGAGCGCGCATTACCGTCAATAAGCGTCCAGTTGGTAACTGTGTTTTCTAATAACTGGCTATTGGGTATTAGCATATGAACACCGTCGTTCCTGCGAATACGAGTAGAGCGAGTATTAATGGTTTCAACCACCCCTTTTGCAGTGCCAACCTCTAAAAAGTCGCCAATACGGATTGGCCGCTCCCACATTAATATCCAGCCACTAATAAAGTTATTAATAATATTTTGTGCACCGAACCCCACACCGATGGCAATGGCACCTGATACAAAGGCAAATGCGGTTAGTGGAATGTTGAGCACCTCAAGGGAGGTAAAAAGTAAAATCGCAATACTTAAAATGAAATAAAAACGCGTGAATAAATGCACTGCATCTGGGCTCATTTTTCGTGCAAGTAATGACTTTTTAATTAACTTGCCAATCTGAGTCACCACAACCCACATAGTAAACAAAATTAGCGGCACTTGAATTACTTTTGCCACGGTAATGTGAATGTCGTTGTAGCTAAACAATGCGAAGGCGAGAATGTGATTAATTTGTTCTAAGTTCATTTATTTTCCATGTATAAGGTCGCACACAAACGATTATTTTTATGCGCTAATAATACCCCAAGTTTAGCATGCGGTTAGCTTAAATCTATATTTACACTATCTCCCAATTAAGCATACGCAGCCCCACTACTGGTTATCTGTGTTTAGTACTTAGTCGTTGCTTACTAAGGTTGTATACCCGTTATTGTTGATTTTTACTGCTGTTTTTATCTACATATCGAGCTTTTGTAATCTAATTTGCGTTTAAATCCCGCTTTAAACCGATAAACTTTGTTGTATATACCTCAAAATTTGGTAAGTTAACTGGGTTTTCGACTCGAAAAGCCTATTTCGGCTACTATTTTTTATGGAGTTACTATGCGTAAAACACTGATCGCCACTACGATTGCTAGTGCACTTTTATTATCTGCCTGTTCTTCTGAAAGCACCCAAGAAACAAAACAACAAAGCACAGCACAAGTGCAAGATATCAATGCAAGCAATGTATTATTTAAACCAAGCCCATTGCAATACATGGCTCCTGAGTTTGATAAGTTTGGTACCACTGAATACGAAGCCGCATTTGATGCTGGTATTGCTCAGCATAATGCAGAAATTATGGCAATTGCTAATAATCCAGAACCAGCTACTTTTGAAAATACCTTGGTAGAAATGGAACTTGCAGGTGAGCTATTAAACCGCGCATCAGCTGCTTTCTACAACTTATCAGGTCTTATTTCTAACGATGAGTACCAGCGCATTGATAAAAAAATGGCGCCTGTGTTCTCAGCACACTCTGATGACATTTATCTAAATGGTGCATTGTTCGAACGTGTACAAACAGTATACGACAACAAAGATAAGTTAAGCGCTGAAGATCAACGTCTTGTTGATTTTTACTACAAACAATTTGTTAAAGCCGGTGCTAAACTAAATGATGCTGAAAAAGCAAAAATGCGTGAAATTAACGCTGAGCTTGCAAAACTATCAACGGAGTTTTCTCAAAACGTATTAAAATCGTTTAAAGAAGACGTTATTTTAGTAACAGATAAAAGCAAACTAGCTGGTTTATCTGAAGGTGAAATTGCAGGCCTTGCAGCTGCTGCTAAAAAAGCAGGCAAAGACGGCTACATGATCACCTTAGTGAACACCACACAACAGCCTATTTTATCTAGCCTTGAAAATCGTGAACTGCGTGAGCAAATTTTTAAAGCATCAACCAACCGTGCAGCTAAAACCAACGGTCCTATTATTATTAAAGAAACTAACTTACGTGCACAAAAAGCAGAACTGTTAGGCTTTAAAGATTGGGCTTCGTATGTAATGACTTCACGCATGGCGCAAACCACTGATAACGTGTACGGTATTTTAGATGACCTCGCGCCAAAAGCAGTTGAAAAAGCGCAAGCAGAAGCAAAAGCGATTCAAAAAGTAATTAACGATTCTGGTGAAAGTTTTGAACTAAAACCATGGGATTGGTCTTTCTATGCAGAAAAAGTTCGTGCTGAAAAATACGACCTAGATCCAGCCTTAGTTAAGCCTTACTTTGAAATGCAATCGGTTATTCATAACGGTTTATTCTTTGCAATGGAAAAACTTTACGGCATTACATTCAAAGAGCGTAAAGACCTACCGCTTTATCACGAAGACGTCATGGCGTTTGAAGTATTTAATGCTGATGGCAGCGCAATAGGCTTATTTTACATGGACCCATATGCACGTGAAGGTAAGCGTGGCGGTGCATGGATGAGTGCATACGTAAGCCAAAGCGGCTTAAAAGGCACAAAACCGGTTATTTATAACGCACAAAATATTCCAAAGCCAGCAGCAGGCGAGCCAACGCTAATGACGTTTGACGAAGTGTCGACTATGTTCCATGAGTTTGGTCATGCAGCACACGGTTTATTCTCTGACGTTAAATACCCAAGCCTAGCAGGTACTGCTACAGCGCGTGATTTTGTTGAATTTCCATCACAAGCACATGAAGACTGGATGATTGAGCCAAGTGTATTAGCTAACTACGCTAAGCATTACAAAACAGGTGAGCCAATTCCTCAAGCACTACTTGATAAAGTACTTGAGTCGCAAAAGTTCAACCAAGGTTTTGGTACCACTGAATATTTAGCTGCAGCATTACTGGATATGGAATGGCACTCATTTGGTTCTGATAAAAAAGTAACTGATGTACAACAGTTTGAAAGCGAAGCACTAAAGGCACACGGTATTGATTACTACCCTGTACCACCTCGTTACAAATCAAACTACTTTAGCCATACGTTTGCAGGTGGTTACTCAGCAGGTTACTACGCTTACCTATGGACTGAAGTATTTGCCGCTGATGCCTTTGCTCATATGGAAAACAATGGTGGCTTAACGCGCGAAAATGGCGATAAGTTCCGTAAAGAGATCCTATCAAAAGGTAACAGCCGTGACTTAATGCAAAGCTACATTGAGTTCAGAGGCCAAAAACCAACGACTGATGCATTGCTTAAGCGCCGTGGTTTAGTTGATTAATTAATATTTTTAATCAACTGATATAAAAGCCCGCTTGCGGGCTTTTATTGTTTATAGAACAATATATAACAGATAAACTGACACCATTACTTAAGACAAGATGAGTGTTATGGGCTATTTATTTGCAGTTACCCTTCTTTGGGCGTTTTCGTTTAGTTTAATTGGTGTGTATTTAGCAGGCCAAGTTGATGCGTGGTTTAGTGTGCTAATTCGTGTGGCTTTGGCAGCGTTAGTATTTTTGCCTTTTTTAAAGAAAATCCCTACCCCACTTGCGTTTAA
This sequence comes from Pseudoalteromonas sp. APC 3224, assembly GCF_030407535.1. Classification (GTDB taxonomy): domain Bacteria; phylum Pseudomonadota; class Gammaproteobacteria; order Enterobacterales; family Alteromonadaceae; genus Pseudoalteromonas. Next base: position 68,085 of record NZ_JASDDF010000007.1, read on the forward strand.
ACTCATGCTGATAGGCGCACTGCAACTGGGGGTTATGTATGGCTTTTATTACCACTCATTTTTGTTTTTAAGTGTGCCAGAAGTGCTGTTATTTACTGTAATGACCCCGCTTTACATTACGCTTTTAAACGATGCGCTAAATAAACAGTTTAATCCGCAGTTTTTTATCGTCGCGTTTATTGCCGTGTTAGGAGCTATTACCATTCGTTATGAAAACTTAGACAGTAACTTTTTAGTCGGATTACTACTGGTTCAAGGCGCTAATATTAGTTTTGCTATCGGCCAAGTAACCTACAAACGATTAATGCTTAATAAACAACTCGATGATAAAACCGTATTTGGTTGGTTTTTTATTGGCGCACTAATTGTTGCAAGCGCCTGTTACGCCTTATTTGGTGATCTTAACAAATTACCAAGTACCTCAACTCAATGGGGCATACTGATTTATTTAGGCATTGTGGCCTCCGGTTTAGGCTACTTTATGTGGAATAAAGGCGCGACGCTTGTTAATGTTGGCGCGCTGGCGGTGATGAACAACTTGCTTATTCCTGCCGGTATTATTGTTAATGTACTTATTTGGAATAGAGACGCAGACCTACTTAGATTAACTATTGGCGCGGGAGTGATGCTGTTTGCCTTGGTGGTAAACCAAATAATGGTTAAATCAGCAAATTAATCACTCTGTAGTGAAATTGTCATTAATAATTAGTAAGGTAGCGTCCACTTTTATTTTTAAGGACAAATAATGAAGCGCATACCTTTTCTAACAACTTTTTTATTATTAAGCTCACTCGCTGGCTGTGATGACGATGTAAAAATAGTCGAAAAAGAAGTGGTTGTTACCAACACTGACGTTGAAATTGTTGAAGTACCTACCCCGGTTATTGTTGAAGTGGCACAAGGCACCAATACGCAACTAGGTACTCGCCCCGACTACTTAATTGACGATATGGCTGACAGCGCACTAAAAACACAATTAGAATCGTGTAAAGAAGGCCCTTTTTATCGTACTGATTTTTCAATTGGTCACCGTGGTGCCCCCATGCAATACCCAGAGCACACACAAGAGTCTTACATAGCGGCTGCTCGTATGGGCGCCGGTATTGTCGAATGCGATGTCACCTTTACCAATGATAAAGAGCTAGTATGCCGCCATTCTCAGTGCGACTTGCACACCACCACTAACATTTTATCTATTCCAGAACTTGCGGCTAAATGCAGTGAGCCATTTACTCCAGCAAACTCTAACAGTGGCACGCCTGCTTCAGCTAAATGTTGTACCAGTGATATTAGCTTGGCAGAGTTTTTAACCCTTGAGGGTAAAATGGATGGCGCAAACACCAGCGCCACTAATGTTAGCGATTACATGAAAGGTACACCAAGTTGGCGCACTGACTTATACGCCACCTCAGGTACACTCATGACCCACAAACAAAGTATTGCACTATTTAAACAGCTCGGAGTAAAAATGACCCCAGAGCTTAAATCACCTCAAGTGAGTATGCCCTTTAACGGTATGACCCAAACGCAATACGCACAAAAAATGCTAGATGAATACACGCAAATGGAGGTACCCGCTTCGAATGTTTTTCCGCAATCATTTAATTTAGCTGACGTACAATATTGGATTAATACTAACCCTGAATTTGCAGCGCAAAGTGTGTATTTAGATGGCCGAGACAGCGATGCAGGGTTTGATCCTAACAACCCCGACACATGGCAACCTAGTATGGCTTCGCTTTTTAATGACGGTGTTAAAATTATTGCTCCACCCATTTGGATGCTATTAACCATAGATAATGAAAGTAATATCGTGCCATCACAGTACGCTATTGATGCTAAAGCCGCAGGGCTTAATATTATTGCATGGAGTCTTGAACGTTCAGGGCCGCTGAATAATGGAGGCGGATACTATTACCAGTCAATTAGTGATGTTATAGATAACGATGGTGACATGATGGCCGTGGTTGATGTGCTTGCAAAAGAGGTTCGTGTAATCGGTATATTTTCTGATTGGCCAGCTACGGTTAGCTATTACGCCAGTTGCAATAAAATGCCTGCAAGTATTTAAACTTTAGGGCGTGTTTATTTTACCGCGCTCAGCTATTATGTTTATTTTGCTGAGCGCTTTTATGATCATTCAACACCATAACGCTGACTTACCAACGCCTACAGGCTTAATGCGAACCACCATTTACCGCCCACAAACATCGGGGCAATACCCTGCCATTATTTTTTATTCTGAAATTTTCCAGCAAACGGCACCTATTGCCCGCAGTGCAGCTATTTTAGCCAGTCATGGTTTTGTGGTACTTGTGCCAGAAGTGTTTCATGAGCTTAACCCTATCGGAACTGTGCTGGCTTATGATGACGAAGGTAAAGATAAAGGTAATAACGATAAATGGGCTAAACCTTTAGAGCATCATGATAGCGACACACAAAGCCTTATCGAGTTTGTAAAACGCCAAAGTTATTGTTCAGGAAACGTGGGAGCTATGGGTGTATGTATTGGTGGACATTTAGCTTACAGAGCCGCTTTAAACCCACTTATAAAAGCCGCGTTTTGTTTATACGCCACCGATATACACAGTAATACACTGCCCGCACAACCCGGTAATAACTCATTTGAACGCATGGCCGACATACTCGGTGAAATTCATTTTATATGGGGTAAACAAGACCCTCATGTTCCACAAGATGGCCGAGACAAAATATACCAGCAAGCTGTTCGCACTGGCATAAATTACCAATGGCAAGAAGTTAACGCGCAACATGCCTTTATGCGTGATGAAGGCGAGCGATACGATGCAGCTCTCGCCATAGCTATGTATCAACAGGCTGTTGCCTTATTTAACCGAGCGCTAGCCCTTACGCATACCTAATGCAGTATGCTGTTTTACAAAGTACGCTTTTAAATAATCAATAAACAAGCGTAACTTTTTAGATCCCGTCGCTCCTGGCGGGAAAACTCCATACAACTCAATGTCTTTGCTTTTGTAGTCGTCCATTATAATTTGCAGTAAACCCGCTTGTACTTTTGGCCATGCATCGTATAGCGGTATACGCCCTATGCCAAGTCCTGCCTCTACAAATGCAGTCCGTGCAGCGGCATTATTGGTACTGAGCGATCCTTGCATGGTAATGTCGACTTTTTTACCATCTTTTTGCAAGGTCAAGATTTTACTCCCTAACTGATAAACCACCCATTGGTGCTGTGCTAATTCATCGGGCGTAGTGGGCTTACCATAATGTGCAAAATAATTTGGCGCGCCACAGATACAGGTACTCATAGTGGTTAATTTCGTTGCCTGTAGGTTTGAATCGCGCAGCGCAACCCCCCTAATAGCAAAATCAAATCCGTGTTTAATAATATCCACCACATCATCGGTTAACTGTAAATCTATATCAATTTTGGGGTATTGGCGCTTAAAGGTATTAATTGCAGACACTATTAATTGCATCCCCACATTAACCGGGCAACTAATTTTTAATAACCCTTGAGGCTCACTTTTTATATTTTCTATTTGTTGATTGGCAGCATTAGCCTGTTCGGTAATAACTCGGCAGCGCTCATAGTAAGCCATACCAGCTTCAGTTAGCGCCATAGTTCGTGTTGAGCGATTAAGCAAGGTTACTTCAAGTTGCGTTTCTAGCTTTTTTAAATGATAACTGGCTACCGCCCGTGTTAACCCTAGTTGCTTTGCCGCTGCAGTTAAACTGCCCTGCTCAACTATTTGTGCAAACACCACCATACTTTTTAATTGTTCAAACGAGACTTTCATGGACGCTCCAGTGCGGTTTTAACTTCAACCCCTAATTGTATCAATTATTAAATCAATAAAGTTAAATTTATCATCGTTGTTTAAGGTTGGGTTAGTGCATATAGTAATTGCTAAGCAAAGATTACAATTTTAAATCATCAGAAGGAAAAAATAATGGCTAAGAAAATACTAATGGTACTTACTTCACACGCTGATTTAGGCAATACCGGTGAAAAAACAGGTTTTTGGGTAGAAGAATTCGCCGCCCCTTATTATGCATTTGTAGATGCTGGCGCAGAAATCACTCTAGCTTCACCAAACGGTGGTCAACCACCAATCGACCCAACCAGTACACTAGCCGACTTCCAGACTGATGCAACCAAGCGATACGACAACGACAGTGCAGCGCAAGCATTAATGGCAAACACAAAAGTACTAAGTGAACTGAATGCTTCAGATTTTGATGCGGTATTTTATCCAGGCGGCCATGGCCCATTATGGGATTTAGTAGATAACACAGATTCAATCTCGCTCATCGAAGATTTTGTAAAATTACAAAAGCCAGTAGCAGCAGTGTGTCATGCGAGCGCCGCATTTTTAAATACAAAAGATGCTGATGGCAATGCATTGGTTGCGGGTAAAAAAGTTACCGGCTTTAGTAACACTGAAGAAGCCGCTGTACAATTAACAGATGTAGTTCCATTTTTAGTCGAAGACGAGCTGATCAAAAAAGGTGGTGACTATCAAAAAACCGACGACTGGGGCGTGCTTGCGCTTGAAGACGGTTTAGTGATCACCGGTCAAAACCCTGCAAGCTCTGAGCTAGCAGCTAAAAAATTACTTACCAAGCTTGGTTAATTACAATTAGTCAGCATAAAAAGCACAGTTTAATCGCTGTGCTTTTTAATTTGCTTTTCATTACTCACCACTATTCCTATACTGGCCACTCTTAATATAAATAAGGGCACCGTATGCAAAATAAACCATCCACCTTGTCGTTACTTAGCAGCACCCGTTTTGCCATTATAAGCATTGTGACTATTTGTTTTGTGTTGCAACTAATTAATAGCCTGCCAGGCATTAGTTTAAATGGTTTAGGTATTTACCCACGCAGCATTCAAGGGCTGATTGGTATTCTTTGCGCTCCCTTTTTACACGGTAGCTGGTGGCATTTTGCGAGTAATATGCTGCCCTTTATTGTTTTAAGCTGGTTAATTTGCCAATACAGTGTAAAGCGTTTTTATAGCGTATTTTTATTCACCGCATTAGTTGGTGGATTACTGGTATGGATGTTTGCCCGTGGTAATATTCATGTCGGCTTAAGTGGCGTTATTTATGGATTATGGGGCTTTATTTTATGCTATGGCATTGTAAGACGTTCTTTTAAATCTATTTTTATAGCCGTGGTGGTGGCCTTTTTATACAGTGGCTTTATTTGGGGTGTGTTTCCACAGCGGTTGCATATCTCGTTTGAAAGCCATCTGTTCGGCGCATTGAGTGGATTCTTTTTAGGGTATAAATTAGCAAAAGCAGATAAATTAAAAGCAACAACGGGCAAAGCAAATACGCACGTTTAAACGATTAGAGGCTATTTATGAGTGATAACAACGACTACACCCCAGCAAAAGTATGGACATGGGACAATGAAAGTGGCGGTAAATTTGCAAACATTAACCGCCCAATTGCAGGGGCAACCCACGATAAAACATTGCCTATTGGCAAACATCCATTTCAGCTTTACTCATTAGCGACCCCCAACGGGCAAAAAGTCAGTATTATGTTTGAAGAGCTGTTAGAGATTGGTATTACTGAGGCTGAGTACGACGCTTATTTAATTAATATTGGTGAAGGCGATCAGTTTGGCTCTGATTTTGTTGATATAAACCCAAACTCAAAAATACCTGCGTTGATGGATCATTCTACAACGCCACCGACTCCTGTGTTTGAATCTGGCGCTATTTTACAATACCTTGGCGAGAAGTTTGATGCGCTTATTCCTAATGACTTTCAAGCTAAAACACAATGTCGTAACTGGCTGTTTTGGCAAATGGGATCGGCGCCTTATTTAGGCGGTGGTTTTGGGCATTTTTACAGTTATGCACCAACCAAAATGCAATACCCGATTGACCGCTTCACCATGGAAACTAAACGTCAGTTAGATGTGCTAAACCGCCATTTAAGTGACAACGAATACATGGCAGGCAGTGAATATTCCATTGCCGACATTGCCATATGGCCTTGGTATGGCTCACTGGTATTAGGCGACTTATACGACGCCGCCGAGTTTTTAGATGTTGCATCTTATACCCATGTGGTCCGTTGGGCTAAGCAAATAGCAGCGCGTCCAGGCGTAAAACGAGGCCGTCGCGTTAACCGTACTTGGGGAGCAGAAGATGAACAACTCGCAGAGCGCCACAGTGCTCGTGATTTTGAATAAAGCTCCAGTTTAGTAAAAATAAAAAAATCAGCGCTTAGCTGATTTTTTTGTGTTTATTAGGGGCTCCTTCATTCTTAGCAGGTAACATGACTTTTTAACCCTAAAAGTAGAAAAGTTAAGCATACCATCTTAATATATCTAAATATTTACACTGATAGCGTAGTTATTAATTGTGAAAAAACTAACAAAAGAACAAATCTATAAACGTTTAAACAATGAAGAAGACGCCCGAGCTTGCAAAGCCATCGACGACAATGCCTGTCAGGAAGTACCCGGTAATTTTATTATTTTACTCATTAGCCAGCTGTTTAGTAAGTTTGCTGATGCGCTACTCAACCCCAAAATAACGCTGCCATGGTTAATGCAAAGCTTAAATGTACCAGCGAGTTTTATTACTTGGTTAGTACCAATCAGAGAATCGGGTTCATTGCTGCCCCAACTTGCTATTGCTAACGTTATTCGCAAACTCCCCGTTCGTAAATGGGTATGGGTAATAGGTGCAGTGATGCAAGCAGGATGCATTTTAGCCATGGTTGCGGTGGCGTTTACCCTCAAAGGCGCACAAGCAGGCTACGCCATTATTGGCTTATTAATTTTATTTAGCCTTGCTAGAGGGTTTAACTCTGTCGCTGCAAAAGATGTGCTGGGCAAAGTTATTCCTAAACAGCAACGCGGTAATATTAGCGGGCTTGCTGCAAGTATTGCCGGTTTTGCTACATTAACGTTTGGTCTCATGATGTGGTTTTTTTCACAGCAAAAAGATCAAGATATTGTGATCATCGCTTTACTACTGGGTGCCTTGATGTGGCTGATTGCCGCGTTTTTTTACGCACAAATTAACGAATATAGTGGCGCTACCGAAGGGGCAAATAATGGTCTATTGCATGCGTTTTCAAAGTTAAAAATTTTGTACCAAGATAAGCAATTTGCGCATTTTGTTATTACACGTGCCCTACTGCTTTGTTCAGCATTGAGCGCTCCATTTTATATTATTTTAGCCAGTAAACAGTCGTTTGAATTTTCTTTACTTGCCACCTTTATTGCCGTTTCCGGCTTTGCAAGCTTAGTCTCAGCGCCGATTTGGGGACGCTTAAGCGACTTATCTAGCCAGCGAGTGCTAGTACTCAGTGCCACTTTGGTTACCATTAATGGGCTGGCTGTATTTGTTATTGCAACTTGGTATAACGAGTTGCTACTAAATTGGTGGGCTATGCCTATTTTGTACTTTTTACTCTCAGTTGCGCACCAAGGAGTACGCTTAGGGCGAAAAACGTACCTCGTCGATATGGCAGAGGGTAACAAACGCACCGATTATGTGTCGGTTAGTAATACCGTTATTGGGGTTTTATTACTGATGTTGGGCAGCATAGGCTTATTAGAATCGTTTTTATCAACCGCAGAGCTTATTTTGCTTTACAGCGGATTAGGGTTTTTGGGTGCAATGAGTGCACTGTTTTTACCAAAAACAGAGTAAATAGCGTACTGTTTAACCTAATGTAATTAAAGCGCTCACCTTTAAAGTTGTGGGCGTTTTAATACAAACTTATCTTTGGTGGTGCTAAAGTAATCGCCGCCCATTTTACCTACTGCATCTAAACGTGTCGGATCTATGTAGCCATTTACCAACGTGGCGTCATCTATAAAAATTCCCACTACATCTAAGAGCATCATTTTGCCACCGCTTGGTTCATCTGAAATAGTGATCACTTCTCGAAGCTTACATTCATAGCGTACTTTTGAAGCTGCAACACTCGGCGGATTAACTAACTGGCTTGGGACTCTCTCTATGCTGGCCTCATCAAACTCACTGACATTATTAGGGTAATTAGCGCAGCTTTGGTTCATTTGCTCTACTAAGGCATGACTAACAATATTAACCACACATTCTTTGGTGGCTAGTAAATTTGTCAGTGTATCTTTATTGGCTTTATCGCTGGGGTTAACTTGAGTAACACTTAGCACTGCAGGCTGACAACTTGCTACGGTAAAAAAAGAGTAAGGTGCAATATTGCTTACCCCCTCATTACTTAGGGTGCTTATCCATGCAATCGGTCGTGGACTAATACCGCCAACTAAGTAGCTATAAACAGAGCGGTTGTTGTTTTGAATTAAATCTAAAAACATTATTTCTCACTTTTAAGTTAAAAACTAAACCCTAGTACTAGGCAATACGTACTCATAGATTGGATCTTCATTAATACTACACCGTTAGCAAATAGTTTAATTTCATGCGCCAAAAAATAAACATTGTCTGGTTTAAACGCGATTTACGCTTAAGCGATCATCAACCGCTTAAGCATGCGTTTAGCAATGGGCTTCCAACATTATTGCTGTACAACTTTGAGCCGCTGTTACTCGAAGATGCTCATTATAACGAGCGACATTGGCGCTTTGTGTATCAGTCACTATGTGATTTAAACCAACAACTTGATCGCTTTAATAGCTGCGTGTACATATTTAAACAAAATATGCAGTCGTTGCTTGAAGAGCTACTCACCCAGTTTGAAATAATTAATCTCTTTAGTCACCAAGAAATCGGCTTAAATAATACATTTGAGCGCGATAAAGCGATTAAAGCATGGTGCCAACATAATCAGATTAACTGGTTAGAGTCACCAACGGGGGCTGTCATTCGGGGTAAAAAAAATCGCAATAATTGGAATGAATGCTGGCAACAAACAATGCAAGCGCCAATTGCCATCCCAGATTGGAAACACATTAAAACAGTGACACTCACACACTACCAATCGCCAGAATTACCAGACAGTTACACAGCTGACGATGACAACTTTCAACTCGGAGGGCCGCGACTTGCACGCGATGTTATGCAGAGTTTTTTTGCCGAGCGCGGTAAAGGCTATCAAAAAGGGATCTCTAGCCCGAGCTTGAGCCGCACGCATTGCTCTAGGCTTTCGCCCTATTTAGCTTGGGGCAATATTAGTCTTAGGCAGGTGTATCAAATGGCGATAGACGCATACCATTCAACCCATCCCGATAAAAAAGGCTGGAAGCGTCCGCTTGCAGCGTTTATCTCTCGCCTGCATTGGCATTGCCATTTTATGCAAAAGTTTGAAAGTGAATGCAGCATGGAATTTAAAGCCTTAAATCCGGGTTACCATGCATTTCCGTATCGTGATGACGCTAAGGTTACTAGCGATATTGAACGCTGGGCACAGGGGCAAACCGGTATTCCTATTATTGATGCCTGCATGCGCTGTTTAAAAGCCACCGGTTATATTAACTTTAGAATGCGCGCTATGCTGGTGAGCTTTGTAACCCATCATTTAAATATCAGCTGGCAACAGGCAAGTTTTCCGCTGGCTAATTACTTTTTAGACTTTGAGCCAGGTATTCATTATCCGCAAATACAAATGCAGGCATCGGTTACTGGCATTAATACTATTCGCCATTACAACCCCATTAAACAATCTGAAGATCAAGACCCAACCGGCGCATTTATAAAAAAATGGTGCCCCGAACTTGAAAAGCTCCCCATTGAATATTTACATCAACCCTGGCAGCAAACGCCTATGGAAGCGCTATTTAACGACTTTAAACTTGGTGAAGATTACCCAGAGCCGATGCTTGATTTAACTCGAGCATCTAAAGAGGCACGCGAGCGATTGTGGCAATACCGAGAGCGTAGCGATGTTAAACGTGCTATTCATGCCATACTAAAAAAACATGTAGCCATCACTCCCTCGGTACGTAAATCCAAAAAGCAGTCAGGCAAATAACTATGGCACATAAAAAACTAACCCTACCTGAAAAAATATGCCCTGTGTGTAATAAACCGTTTGCGTGGCGTAAAAAATGGCAACGAGACTGGAATAACGTTATTTATTGCTCAGAGCGGTGTAAACGAAATAAAGAGTGATTGGCGTTTATCTTGCAACTTCCATGTTACTACGTACATTTTTAAGCAATTATCGGATTATTTTACATACAACTGATATCAATGCTGAAAAATTTACATTAGGGTCTGTTGACCTTTGCGGATTAATATTTGTTCTAACTAGGGGCAATTTAATCGCGGCGCGAGGTTTGTAACCTAGTGGGCTAAGTAAAAACCGAGCAACAAAGAGTTAATTGCCCCTAGGCAGAACCTTCGGGCAGCTTCTGTTTGGCATTAATGCAGCGTTATCGCCTATTTATGGGGAATAACCACACCATATAGGCTCTGCCTTGCCTAAATACCAAACAGACTGCTGCAAATTTAACCTTGAAAGGTAAACAGACCCAAATCGCAACAAGGAGAACATGATGACAATTAAAAAAACGGCAAGCTCAAATTGGTCTGGCGATATTAAAAGTGGTAAAGGCACTATATCAACTCAAAGTGGTGCTCTCGATAACCAGCCGTATGGGTTTAATACTCGCTTTGAAGATAAGCCCGGCTCTAACCCGGAGGAGCTAGTTGGTGCAGCCCACAGTGCTTGCTTTAGCATGGCGTTATCGCTAGCGTTAGGAGATGCGGGTTTTACTGCTGACGATATAAGCACCAAAGCGACAGTAAGCTTAGATGAAGTAGACGATGGCTTTGCGGTGAGTGAAATCGAATTGGTAGTTAATGCAAAAATTACTGATATTTCCAATGAGCAATTTCAAGCCCTGTGTGAAGACACCAAAAAAGGCTGCCCCATTTCAAAACTACTCAATACCAGCATAAAGCTAACGGCAACACTTAACTAATTTTGTAAACCAGTTATACTTTTGCGTAGCAGTAAGATTATGTTTTAGCATAACCTTACTGCTAATTTTTCATGAATTAAATAAAAACTTTATTATGAGTTATATTAATGTTTACTAATATAATTATGTAAAATCTCAATACTTTGTTAGGATTATAAGAAACTTAACCACCTTTAAGTGTGGGTTAAATACAAAGGTGGATGCATGAACGAAAAATCACAAAGTTGCGAAAAAGTATCTTGTAGCAACTGCGCTGATTCTAGCGAACTAGATTTTGACTTTACTATGGCATTTCAGCCTATTGTAAATTGTCAGAGCAACACTACTTATGGCTATGAAGCATTGGTTCGTGGTTTAAACAACGAGTCGGCTTTCTCTATTATTTCCCAAGTAAACGACGACAATCGCTATACCTTTGACCAACTATGTAGAATTAAAGCCATTGCACTTGCCTCTAAGCTAGGCATAAACACCATGCTAAGCATTAACTTTTTACCCAACGCTATTTATAAGCCTGAGCGCTGTATTCGTACAACCCTAGAAGCGGCTAAAAAGTACAACTTCCCTACAACTAATATTATGTTTGAATTTACTGAAGTTGAAAAAATAGAAGACAGCAGCCACGTTGAGCGGGTTGTAAGCTACTACCAAGAATTAGGCTTTAAAACAGCTACCGATGATTTTGGCTCAGGCTACTCTGGATTAAACTTACTAGCTGACTTTCAAACAGATATTATTAAACTCGATATGGCACTTATACGCGATATCGACAAAGACACAAAACGCCAAACTATTGTGCGTAACTGCTTAAATATGTTCAAAGAGCTAAACGTAATGGCACTGGCTGAGGGCATTGAAACAGTTGAAGAATATCACTGGCTAAAAAGTGTCGGCATTGAATTAATGCAAGGCTACTTGTTTGCCAAACCAGGCTTTGAGTGCTTACCAGACGTTAATTTTCAATAACATTTAGTTGTTATAAAAAAACCGCCATCAAGGCGGTTTTTTAGTTTTTGCTATTGGTTAATTACATATTACCCAGCTCTATCATCATTGCGGTGTACATACGTAAATTAAGTGCTAGTTGCTCAAGCGTAATAAATTCATGCTCTGAGTGACCTGTATAGCGTTTACCCGGCATTGATGGGCCAAACGATACGGCATTATCAAACAATTTAGCGTTAGTACCACCTCCAATAGAGACAAAATCTGCGCCTTGATCACCAGTAAAATGTTTAAAAATATCAAGTAACTTTTGTGCATGAGGTGCGTCATCAAGCAGCATAGGTGTGCCAATGGTGGTTTTAACATTAGTTAATGTTACTTTATTATCAGCTTGCCATTGGGTAAGCGCACTATTAATTTGCTGCTCTAGTAAGTCAGCCTCTTTACCCATAGGACGACGAGCATTAACCGCTAACGTTAGGTTATTACCGTCTCGTTCAATAACTGTGGGCGCTACCGTCATTGGCCCCATAAAGTCATGCTTATACGCAATATCACCAAATTGTTTACCGTGAATATCTAGGCCAATTAACTGGTTTACAAACTTAATGAGCTGACCGTCGCTGTTGTTTTCAAGCTCAACGGCTTTAAATAGTTCAGCCAAATAAGCAATGGCGTTAACACCTGACTCTGGCTCAGATGAATGTGCCGACATGCCTTTAACACTAATTAAAGTTCCATCTGTTTGATCATCAAAGGTAAACTCTACTCTCTTAAGTGCCTTAGCTGTTTGTTTTAATTGAGCTACTAATTCAGTACTCGCATTATGCAAAGTTAAGCTGGCATCTTCAGGGATTTGGCTAGCAAAGGCACCACCCGTTACATTGCTTACATACACATCGGTTTGTGGTGATGTTGCATCAAATGTTGGCGCAATTAAGCTCCAGCCTTTTTCAGCAACCACCACGGGATATGAGGCGTCAATTGTGACTGCATACTTTGGTTGCTCATAGGTTTTCATAAATTCGGTTAAAGGCCCCCAATCAGACTCCTCCGCTAGGTAAACCATCAGCTCAATGCGGTTATCAAGGGTTATGCCTTTATCTTTTATGGCTTTCATCGCATATAAAGCGGTGGCTATAGCGCCTTTATCGTCTTCGGTACCTCGGCCAACTAATTTACCCGGCTCTGAGGTATCAATAATAAATGGGCTTTGTTTCCATTTGCTGGCGTTTGCAGGTTGTACATCGCCGTGAGTCACTATGGTTACTTTTTCTTTTTGCTCACCCATGCCTATGAGTACGGTATAGCCTAAATCTTGGTAGTCAAAGCCAAGTTCAGCGGCTTTCATTTTTAATAACGCTTTAAAGCCTATAAAGTCGGGGTTTTGTGGTGCGCTGATCTCACTTTTATTAACCGTAGGAAACGATACTAAATTAGTAAGCGTATGCACCTGTGCATTTTGATAGTTATTAACTGCGTAATCGGCCACGCTTTCACTGTGTTTATTTAATTGTGCATGAGCGCTAAATGCACATAAGGCAATACTTGCTAAAGCTAGCTTGTTCAAAACAGATTCCATTTAATTAACAACAAAGAGCATTAATTATAACCTCCTTGTAAAGTGACAAACAGCGCTTTGCGGCAGACCCACAAGCAAAGCTTATAATTTATCTAACAGCTTTGAACAAGATGCCTGTATAATGCGCAGCTCAAAATTATAGGGTTAATCATGAATCGCAGAAAAAAAATCGTTACTAAGTTTCAAAAGAAAGATAAGCGCGCTAATGCCAAGCTGCATAAAAGCAACAAACCGACCTATGTTTCAAAAGCAGAGCGCGCAAAGCTTGCTGAGCAAGATGCCGAACAAGCAATTGAGCACGGTGCTACCGAGGTAGTGCAAACAAGCGCTTAATCGTTATTGCGATAGGGTGAGAGGCTTAAATTGAGTGTTAAAAAGCTTAAAGTGAGCCAAATAACGAACCGCCACATAGCAAACTACCCCACTTGCCACAATCAATTCAAACGTTGCTAAATACTGTATTTGCTTAACAAACTGCAAATCAATTCCCACTGTATGCATCCATGCGGCGAGTTTAAATAACGCAGTAGCACCAATAACCATAGGGAAAGTAAAGGCAGCGTAACCTGGGCAAAATGGACGGCGCAGTAATTTAAAAAATGCGACGTAAATTATAAAGGTCATCAGTACCGCAATTCCAAATAACAAGCCAATAATAACCGGTGACGGCTCGCTGATAACTGTAAAGTAACCAGCTAACGATAAACTTGCTGGCGCCGCTAAAATAGCCAATGTAGGTTGTGCAGCATCAGGAATGTGCGCAGCAAAAATGATCCGGTAAATCATCATAGGCAACATAACTGCATACATCAGCATGCCAAAATAAAGCGCCCCTTGTGCTAAAAATAGCAGAGCCGGATTCCCTGAAAACGCGACATCGGCAACAATGATCCCAACCGGCGGTACAAACCAGCTTGGCACCATATGCTCAATTTTAAATTCAATCACGCGATGAGCAATAAAGCTTATTAAAAATACCAAATGCAATAAAAATGCACCAACCCAAAGCAAATCTCCCGCAAGGGAGTAAAACTGCCCTAAAGAATTAGACACCACTAAAGTAGCCATAGCAAAAGTAGGCACCACACTTCCCACAACCGGATGGGCTAAATCGGCTTTAAGCAGCTGAGGATGTAATAAAAACTTAAGTGTTAACAATAGCAATAATACGCTCGCAATAGCGGCACCGGTATATTGTGCTACGCCATTTAGGTTAGCCATACTCTCCCAAGCCCAACCTAGGCTGGCAATACCTAATGCCAAACCGCCCATTGGTGTTGGTGCACCAGATACTTTTGTTTTTATATGTTTAAACATCTCTATTCCACCCTGTGGTTGTAACTTACAGAGAAGTTTACGCTTGCATTTTGTTAAGTTAAATCTAATTATATAGAACACACGTTCAGGTAAACTAAACATAGCATAATGAATATTTCACTTAAGCAACTTAAAGTATTTGTCGGCATAACCCAGCACAGCACCCTTACAGCAGCGTCTGAATCATTGTTTCTATCTAAAGCGGCGGTGAGCATGGCGCTTAGCGAACTTGAAAAGCAGTTAGGCCATCCATTATTTGATCGTGTAAATAATCGGTTATTATTAAATCAAGAAGGGCAAAAACTACTGCCCCTTGCTGATGAACTATTAAATCGGGCAAATACTATCGATAACTTATTTTTAGACAACGCCCCTGCCAGCGGAACTTTAAAAATTGGTGCCAGCGACACGATTGGTAATCATGTATTGCCTGCTTTGTTAAGCAACTTTAGAGCGCAGCAACAGCATTACTCGCAACAAATACTGATTTCCAATTCGACGCTTATTTGTCAAAAACTTATAGATTACGAGCTCGATATAGCACTTATTGAGGGCCAAGCCCATCAAAGCGATTTAGTCTCTAATGTATTTAGCCATGACGCCATGTGTATTATTGCGCCAATAAACCACCCACTGACTGCAAAAAAGCAACTTAGCTTCAACGACTTAAATAGTAGCCAATGGGTATTAAGAGAAACTGGTTCAGGCTCGCGTTCCTTCTTTTTACATAGCCTTGCGCCACAAATTAAAAATTGGACGCAAAGCGTAGAGCTCAATACCACTGAAGCGCTTATAAACTGTGTAGCAAATGGCTTGGGTTTAGGATGTTTATCATCACTTGCCGCGCAATATGCCCTAAAAGATGGCCGTGTTACACAGCTTAATTTAAACCACCCCATGCAAAGGCAGTTTTGGCTAGTGATGCATAAAGACAAATACAGAAACCCGCTGTTAACGCAATTTATAGATTTTTGTCACAAGCAGTAATGTATGTATTTAAAGTATAAATAAGTAACGATTTAATAGGCTTGTTGTTTTAATTAGTTAAATTCGCTTTAATGGAAAAGTAATTCAGAGGACAGCTTAAAGCTACAAACAAGTACTAATTTACGTCAGCAAGGTAGTTAACTGAAATGCTACTGGTACGTAAAAATTACAGCCAAAATCACATTACAATGATTGTAATGCAAACATAGGTTATCAAGACGATGAAAAAAATGGTTTTAGTCCTAACTTTACTCATGACAGGCTGTAATGAGAATAATTCTGAAACAAAATGGCAAGGTAGATGTTTTCCTAATAAGTACCTTTCAGAAGCAAGTTTTATTAACTCAAATAAGGGTGACAACGCACTTGATAAGGAATTATCAAAGGCTCCTATTTTGTTCTTTCCAGCTAATTATGTTGTTCAACATATAAAGAAGTTTCAGCCCGTTGACTATCAAAATGATGAAAGCCCATTGAATAACTTTATATCGGTTAACCTGCTGCCTCATCGAAAGCTTGAGCGTAATGTTAATGCTAGTTTTTTTAATACATTCTCTGATGCTAAAGATCTGTATATTCCTGTTGAACATGAAAAATATAGTTTCACTTTATATACTAAATCGGAAAATACTTTTTTGTATTGGGGTAGCTGCGAATATAGCGCGGTAGATAATTATAGCTGCTTTAGAGATATAGAGTTCGAAAATATCAACATTAGCTATTTAGTTAATCAAGATAATATTTCAATCCATAAAAAGATTGATGACTTTATTATTGAGCATTTAAATAATTGGCAATGTGAATAATAGTTTAAATATCATACAAACCAGCTTCAAACAGCTTGATTATTCAATATACGCTCTTAGAAAAATGGCAATAAATCGTCAGACTCGATTAACCTAAAATCGAATCTGACGGCTTATACTAACTTACTCTATCATCTTAAAACGCGTAACTCATGGCTAAATTTATAGAGCGCCCCTGCCCTGCTAATTGATTAAAGCCCTGCGACATGTCTTGTTTAAACTCAGCAATACTTACGCCACCAAGTGGTAATTGATAATACTCATCAAGCAGATTGGTAATATCAACACTCACGGTAAGTGCATCCCAACTGGCTTTTGAGCTTAAATTAAGTAAATGGTACTGCTCAGTTTGGTTTTCTAGGCGGTTGCTATCTACGCGAGTTTTACTATCGACCCACTGCCACGTGAGTGCGTTTTCAAAGCGGCCAACTTGCTGGTTAATGGCAAATTGGGTTTGCAGCGGCTTGATTTGATAAAGCGGCTGATTGGTATCATCGCGCTTACCACGGGTGTTGGTAATATTAGCTTTTAACGACCAGCTACCATACTGCTTAGACTCGTGCAGTGCTAAAACCGCATCTAGCTTTACACCATAAAGCGTAGCATCTACGTTATTAAACATAAGTACATTACGGGTATTGGCAGCAAGCGCTGTGCGGTTAAAGCTTCTTACTATGTTGGCATCAATATAGTCATTCACGTCGCTCACCCACGCATTAGCACTTATACGCCAGCTGTCGTCTTTTGCCATGCGGGTGTACGTGCTACTGAGCGTGTGCGCGGTTTCTGGTTTAAGGCTTATATTACCAATATAGCCATTGCCATCGCCATACCATCCAATCATGGTGGTGGCCATATTACCTACGCCCCAGCTGTAGCGTTCGTATAAATTAGGCGCACGATTTTTACGGGCTAAGCCAATTTGTAGTTCGTCGTTATTGCTTAGTTGATAATTAATCAGCACGTTTGCATCAACTAAATTATCTGTTTGTTTTTTGCTTTGGTTATTAAACTTTTTAGCCGCCATTGCATCGCTTGGCATCGCCATAGCCATTGCATTCATTGCAGCCATGCCTGCATTATATGCTTGTACATCATCAGTGTTGGTCATTACATTTTCAAATCGAATGCCTGCATTTAACCACCAGCGAGTACTTAGTTGGCTTTCATATTCTCCAAGCACTGCAATACGCTGACGTCGGCCATTATTAATATTTTTATAGTCATTTGGTCCCATCATCATTGAGCCCTCAACTGCAGGCCACCAGTCATCTAATTTCATGTGGTGATACTCTTGCGCGAGTAGTAACTGGCTGTTGTTATCAAGCGCTAGTCGCCATTTTAACTGGGTGCTTATATCCTCAGCATCAGTTTTCATGGGCATTTTTCCGGTTTTTTCTGCGCTAAAAAATCCCATTTCATGCTTTACGTTATGCCAATTTAACTGCGCTTCAAGCTCACTGTTTGTAAAAGCACGTTGATACTGAGCAACAGCGCCATAGCTGGTGTTATCTGTCATATCCATATATTGATTAGCAAAGCCTTGATAGGGTATTTTTTGATGGCTTAGCTTAACCACTAATTGTTGCTTATCATCGCGCATGGCAGCACTTAAACTATGGTTTTGCGCGCGGTATAGGGTATCGAGCACTAAATCGCCGTTACCATCTTCATAGCTGTTAGCATCGCTAAACGCACCTTGATAATTAAAACTGAGTACATCGCTGGCAATGCGCATACCTGCGCCGACCTTTTTGGCGTTATCAAGGGTGTTGTACTGGGCTGACACATAACCTGAATGCCATGCAAGTTCGCTGTTTTCACTGTACTGAGGTGAAACAGAATTAACAGCAATCACACCTGCAATATTATCGCCTCCCGCGCTTACTGGAGAAACACCTGCAACCACTTTGTAGCTACTAATTTGATTAGCTGAAATATAAGACAGTGGCGGGTTCATTTGGTTAGCACAGGCGGCGGTGATTTGCGCCCCATCAACCAGTACCGCCACTCTATCGCCCATTAAACCATTTAAAACAGGTAAATTGGCCATGCCACCAGCAGCAGAAAAGTCCACTCCTAAATCGGTTAATAGCGATTCAGATGAGCCTAATGATAGGTGTTTATTTTGTGCTTGGCCGTGCACTTCAATCACTTCAATTGAGGTGTCATCTGCAAAAGCAACTGGCGATAATACGCTACTTATAACAAGCGCTAAAGGGGATAATAAATAAGAGGTTAAAGAATTTTTTTTATCAGTCATTATTGATTTACCACAAAATTTTTGTGGGTAAATTATACGTGCTGTAGCAATCTAAAAAGCGCGACATATTGTCGCACTTTGTTAATTTTTAACCCTGTTCGTCGTCAAAAATATCTTCTATTTTTAACTCAAACAACCTTGCTGCTTTAAAGGCCAGTGGCAAGCTGGGATCAAACTTACCTTTTTCAATCGCATTAATGGTTTGGCGAGAAACATCAAGCAGTTCGGCCAACCTTGCTTGGGTATAGTTATGCTCGGCTCTTAATACTTTTAATCGGTTTTTCATTCATCACCTGCACAATAGTGTTTGTTAAGTACATACACGCTAATTAAATACACTGCCCCCATTAAAAACATTAAATCGGGTATCTGTGCTTTAAAATCAATTAAGCCACTCAATTGCAAATTAGTGTACGCAAGCCCACCTACCAATATTGCACCTAGGGTAAACCCCATGGCACTGAGATGTATTTTTTGCATCAGCTCATCCATCCCCTGTAAGTAACGCTTGTTAGCCAAAATCATTACAATGCCGGCTATTACATTTACAACTATAAAAAAGCCGCTAATTATCTCGGCGCGATCCCAAATTAATGTCGGGCCAAAGCTACATAACGCTAAGGTAAGTAACCAAATCAAGGTACATTTAACCAAGTAGCTAGTATTTTTAATTTGGCGTTGTTTTAAATTTAATTCTGTTTTCATTGCTTTAATCCTATTTGAAAAGTAATGCTTACTTTACAAATATCATTCATACCATACAAAAAGTCAAGTTAGCATTACATTTAAATCTAATATATCTTGTTTTTAATGAGCGAGTGGCTTGCAAGCCCATATAAACCAGCCTTTCGTTTGCTTAAGTTAAATTTTATTCATCTTAAACTATGGTTTAGACCATGACGGGAGGAGGCTTTTAATTTAAAATGCCAGCCTCTTTATTCCTCATTCCCATATTCAATTTTAAATAAACGTGTGTGTTGTATTTTTTAAACGTACAGGCGTTTTGTTTGCTATTAAATTTTATTCAATACCTTCAAGGATTTTACATGGCCGTTGATACTACATCGCCGTCGAGTCAGCCCAATAGAGCCGCTATTTTAGTTGTACTTGCGCTAGGCACCTTTATTTTGGGTTTATCTGAATTTTCTATGATGCCTATGTTGCCATTAATTAGTGAAGCATTTGGTAGTACCCCATCACAAAGTGGTTATGCCATTAGTGCTTATGCTCTTGGAGTGGTTGTTGGCGCGCCTATTTTAATGTTGGCAACAGCAAACATGCGTAAACAAAAAGCGCTGTTACTATTTTTAAGTTTAATGTGTATTGCTAATAGCTTAAGCGCCTTAGCTAGCTCATTAGAGCAACTTGTACTGTTTCGGTTTTTAAGTGGTTTACCCCATGGCGCATATTTTGGCGCAGCCTTGTTATTGGCCTCAGATATAGCGCCTACTGGAAAGCGTGCTAGCTTTATGTCAAAAGTATTTATGGGGCTGACAGTCGCAACCATTGTAGGCGTACCCGTAGTAACGCTCGTTGGGCAAAATTTGAGTTGGCGTTATTGTTTAGCCGGGGCAGGTGTACTGGCGTTTATTGCCTTTATTTTTGTTTATTACGTGGTACCCAATGTTAAAAATACTCAAAAATCTAATTTACTAAACGAGTTAGGGGTATTAAAAAATAAACTGGTTTGGTCTATTTTGGGTATTGTTATTATTGGTTTTGGTGGCGTATTTTGTATTTATACCTACGTGGCCGACACTATTTTAGATGTAACCCAATCACCCGCCTATACTATTTCAATTGCGATGGTGATGTTTGGTATTGGCTCCACACTCGGTAATTACATACTAGGAAAAGCAGCCGATAAATCGGCAATTAAAACCACGGGACTAACCCTTGCCTCAACTATTATTTTTGCATTTGCGTATGTAAGTGCCAGCTATAATATTTACTTACTTTATCTGGTGATCTTTTTTATTGGCTGTAGCTTAGGGCTTTCTACTTTAGTGCAAACACTGTTAATGGATGTATCGCCCAATGGCCATGCCATGATTGGTGCTCTCGTACAATGTGCTTTTAATATTGCTAATGCAATTGGCCCATGGGTAGGCGGCATTGCTATTGCACAAGGGGCACAACCAAATCAAACCGGGTATGTTGCAGGAGTATTATTTTTGGGCGGGTTATTTATGTGGTGGCTTAGCTTTATACAAATAAACAATAAAAGCGCAAAACAAACGGCTGCAGCGTATTAAGTATAAAAAGAGCCGCGTATAGCGGCTCTTGTTATATTCATTATTTTAATTAATTATACGTCAATCGACGCCATATCAATAACAAAACGGTAGCGCACATCTGAGCGTTCCATGCGCTCATAAGCGGTGTTAATTTCATCTATATTGATCATTTCACACTCAGGTAATACATTGTGCTCACCACAAAAATCGAGCATTTGCTGTGTTTCTGCAATGCCACCAATTAAGGATCCTGCCACTCGACGACGACCCATTAACAATGGCACTGTGTTTAGCTCATCAACAGGGCCTACTTGGCCAACAATCACTAACGTGCCATCAATATCAAGTAGCGGTGTATACAGTGATAGGTCGTGCTTTACCGGTATAGTATCAATGATCACATCAAACGCTGATTGTGCATTTTTCATTTCATCAT
This sequence comes from Pseudoalteromonas sp. APC 3224, assembly GCF_030407535.1. Classification (GTDB taxonomy): domain Bacteria; phylum Pseudomonadota; class Gammaproteobacteria; order Enterobacterales; family Alteromonadaceae; genus Pseudoalteromonas. The sequence goes on from NZ_JASDDF010000007.1 coordinate 89,548, forward strand.
CGTTGTTCGATACTAAATAGTGCTGTGCACCTAGCTCAATAGCATTTTCTTTTTTAGATTCAGTGCGGCCAATAACCGTAACCGTTGCCCCCATTGCCACAGCATTTTTAACCGCCATATGGCCAAGCCCACCAAGGCCGACAACTGCAACACGGCTGCCTTTTTTAACACCCCATTTATGCAGCGGTGAGTAAGTAGTAATGCCAGCACACAATAAAGGCGCAACGCGAGATAGCTCTAAATTTTTAGGTACTGAAAGCACAAATTCTTCACGCACCACTACATGCTTAGAATAGCCACCTTGAGTCATTTCACCATTTATTCTGTCTTTGCCACTGTAAGTGCCAACCATGCCTTCACGACAAAATTGCTCTTCGTGATTATGACATTGGTCGCAGCTTTGACATGAGTCAACCATACAGCCTACAGCAACGGTATCGCCTTGCTGATATTTAGTAACATCGCTACCAACCGAAATTACTTTACCAACAATTTCGTGCCCTGGTACTAATGGGTAGTTACTGCCACCCCAATCGTTTCGCACTGCGTGTAAGTCTGAATGACAGACACCACAATATAAAATCTCTATTGCTACATCGTTATTTCGTAAATCGCGGCGCTCAAAAGAAAACTCTGTAAGTTCAGAACCTTGGCTTTTTGCTGCATATCCGACTGTTTTCATAATAACTCCATAGTTTATTAAAATTTATAACTCACACAGTATGCATTATCAGCTCTGAACATGAACTGACGTAGCAACTGCAAAAAACCCAGCATAATGCTGGGCTATTTTTATCAATTACTGCACCACAACGGCGTTTAACTCGTCAATCAACGTTTTAATACGCTGGGCATTTTTGCCTAAATCGCTTTTACCAATGCGAGATTTACTGCGTATGTCTACCACACGCTTACTGCCTTTGTCGTTAATACGCACCACAACATCATCTTTAAAGCCAAACCAAGTTGTGGTGTCTGTGGCTTCAACAATGCCATTATTAACATCGCTATTAACCAGTTCCCAACCAAGGTTTTCCATGGCTTTTGTTGTAGCTGCCACTAATTCTAGTTGCGTTTGGTTGTACTCGAGCGATTTTAGTTCTGGGTATGCTTTTCGTTGTTGCGCTGCCGTTTCTTCTCCCGCGTATGCAACAGGATTAGGTGCATCAGCACGCAAAGGCACAACCGCAACAAACTCAGGAGGGTTAATTAAATCGGTAGAAATATCATGAATTGGCGGAACACTTTTTGCTGTATTCATCATGTTAAGCGGCATTGCAATAGCAACTGCTGCAAAAATAACAGTGATCAGTGCACTGGCTAAGCTCACTGTTTTACGCATAAATAGCACTTGAACTAATAATAAGGCTAATGCTGCTCCACCGACATACACACCTAATCTAAAACCGGCAAAAGCAGTGCCTAGTTCAACGATATTAAATTTATAAAGGGGTCCCGGTAGTACCACCATTAAAAAAGCGATAAGCCCAACTAAGCTCACTAAATATTTCATTGCCTACTCCGTTATTGTTATATGGTTATTGTTTTTTAAACAGCTTTATACTGTTAACACTCCAATTTAGATTACTATGACTGATAAGTATCTATAAAGTCATAATTTATTACCCTTTTAAAATAGATAACTTGACTCCTTGGTAAAAATCAACAAACTACGGGGGTAAAATTATCAGGGTATTATTATTTATGAAAACAGAGATTAGTTACCGATTTGAGTCATCACAAGTGGCTAACCGCTTTTTACACGAATTAAAAGATTGGCCAGTCAATGACGTAAAAACACGTCTTTTTAATGGCGGCGACAGCGTTAAAGTAAGCTACGAATATGATGAAAGCGGATTTGATTATACCGTTGCCGAACTTGATGATTTAGCCGAGCAACACGGCGGACAAGAAGTGTCGAGTTAAGATCCTAATACCTAAGCTCAATAGCCACAACACACTTTGTAGCCATGCCTATATTGTAAACTTCAAGCTTACAAAGTTATGTAGTAATAGGTATTACACAACGTATTAAAGACCCCTTACCCACTTCACTTTCAACCTCTATAGTGCCATCGTGCTCTTTAAGTACATTGTAAACTATAGCCATTCCCATACCTGTGCCTTGGCCTACGGGTTTAGTGGTAAAGAAAGGATCGAACATTTGCTTAAGTGTATCAGCGTCCATTCCACAGCCGTTATCTGCCACCTCAATGTAAATATTGTTTTTATCGGCAAACAGCTTAACTATTATTTTCCCTTGCTGATCGCGCAAGTCGTCGCAGGCGTGTTTGGCATTAATTAATAAGTTTACAAAAACTTGTTTCATAGATGATATATTACACTGTGTTAGAGGTAACTTTTCAATGTGTAACTCTATAGCACACGTTCCCAGCTGGTTGTCGAGTAGCTTTAGCGTGCCATTTAATGATTCTGTAATATCTGCCATTGCAGTTACGTTGTCTTTTAGGCTTGCAAAGTCGACAAGGTTACTAACAATATGAGCGATGCGCTCTAAACCCTCTTGGGTATCATCAACTAAGTCATCAATATCGTCCATAATAAAGCTTAAATCGTTCTCTTGATTGAGCTGAACTAAAATAGACTCTAACTGCGATACTGAAATCGATTTATTTACAAATTGTTGAGCCGCCGTCATTAGCGAAACCAACACGGGCTTTATAAATTTTATACTTTCTACATTACTGGTTATGTAAGCAAGCGGGTTATTTATTTCGTGGGCCATGCCAGCAGAGAGTGTCCCTAGCGTAGCCATTTTTTCACTTTGCATTAAGGTTATTTGTTGGTTTTTGACCGTTTCGAGCTTTTCTTCCAGCTCTTGATTAACAATAAACAATGCCCGTGTTTTGTCTTCTAGTAGGGTTTCTAATTGATCTCTAGCTGATTTTTCGCGCAAATATGCTTTTTTATAATTGTAGTCGTCTTCAGCCATGGGGAGTCTCATATTTTATTTCAATTAAACACGAATCAAACCCATCATGCATACACTGAGCATGGTTAAGTTTAACATCAACTCCATAATGAGACGCAGCACCAAAAATAAGCCCTTCGGCGCACATACAAAGCTGCCGCTTAGAGTTGTAACGCATTAAAATAAGCCCGTCTTCAATAATTTGGGCGTCAATTTCAGGTAAATTAGGCTCATGATAAAGCTTAGCGACTTCAACATGAATTACTTTATCAATACCGATAATGAGATCAGCAAAGCAATTAAAGTTAGCAACAATGCTTGGATGACGTGCCTTTAAGTGAGAAAATAAATACTCTCCAAAGGCCTTTAATACCTCTGGCATAGACATAGAAAGTGCAGTTGCTACATCTTGTGCTAAACCAACTATTTCTTCATCTGGATAACTTTCTGCAGAAATATAAACACGACCCTCCGGTGCATTTTTTTCAAGTAAGTCGTCCCATGCTGCCATGCCACATTTTTCAATAACCAGTGCCTCAAGCCCTCTAAAGATAACGCCTTTCATGCATGTTCCCTCTATTATCACTTTTAGATTGTTAGCTGCATCTTCAATTAGTTACAAACGCTCGCTACCTTACTGCTCATATGTACACTAGGGTAATAAGTCTTACCCAGTAAAATATCAGCATTAAAGTAATAATAGTTTAGTGCTTGTAAAACGCCCAAAAATGTTCGTTATTTGTATGGTCAACGTTTAACATTAAGCGACATTAAGGAAGCGTGATCACATTCTGCTTTTTACTCTATTGGTGGCAACGCTATTGGCAGGGTCGTCTGGCCAAAAGTGCTTGGGGTAGCGCCCTTTCATCTCTTTTTGTACCTCGCGGTAACTACTATCCCAAAAATGTGCTAAGTCTTGGGTTAACTGTAGTGAACGCTTGCCTGGAGACAACAACTCCATTAGCAATGCTAATTTACCGTTAGCTAACATAGGTGTACTGGTTAAACCATATACTTCTTGCATGCGCACACTGAGCTTGGCGGGGCCATCAAGTTGGTATGCAATTTTTATGTTAGAGCCACTTGGTACTGTTAGTCGCAGTGGGAGTAAAGATTTTAGCTCGCTTTGCTGTTGCCAATTAAAACTGTTTTGTAGTGCCTCAAAATAATTAAACTTTTTAAGTTGCTCAAGGGTTTTAATATCTTCAAGGTATACCCCTAACCAATCACCTGCTGTTTCAATGAGCTGCTGCTGATTAATAACAGGAAACTGTTCTGGGATCAATTTGCTGGCTAGGCACATTCTAATAAGTAACTGCTCACTTTCTTTTTGCTCGTAAAACAGTGAAAAGCCCTGCTTGGCAAACACACTAAGCCATGCCTTGGCACGCTCTGTTTTATCAAGCTTATGTTTACTTGGTTGGCTGCTAAGGGTAATTTCTCCAAGTTTTACTTCATCTTGATGAATAAACCTAGCAGCTTTTTCATCAAACTCGCAGCGGGTCAACTCAGTGAATAAATGCGGTAAATACTCTTTAAGCGCTACTGGATTTAGCGCCGTGGCCGCAAAAACTCGCCCGCCTTTGTGTCCGCCCATGCTGGCAATAGCTATATATTCGTCATTATGCCAATAATCAGGGTTTAGCTCGGCCCCTGCGCCATTAGCAAGTAAGTAGCCATTACCGCGTTTTTTAGCAATCCGATCTGGATAGCCAAGCGACACTAATAAGCTTAAATGATCGGTGTTTAAGTCTGTTTTGCTGTCGGTAAATTTTAAGCGTTTTAACCAATAATTTAATTGTTGCTTAAACACAGGATGCGGACGCTGCTGTTGACTATGCAGTGCTAGGTTGAGCTCATTGGCAGTACTAACTCGGCTTTCTAGTAAGGCGACTAAATAAATAGCTAAGCGATAAATCCCACTTAACTGTGGTTCTAGCATTTGCGCTTTTAATAACATGTGCGCTAGGCGAATATCGGCACCAAAGCCCAACATTTTACTCCCCAGTGCGGTGAGCTTACCGTGGCTATCTATCGCTTCAAGCATAGATAATAAATTGGTAGCTTGGTTGCATTGTTGCTCACTCGGCGGGTCAAGTAAGGTGAGTTCACTAATGCTTGCGCCCCACTGCTTCGCCTCAAGCATCAGTTGGCTAATATCTGAGGTAAGAATATCAGGGTTATCGTGGCTGTTTCGTCGCTCAAAAGTTTGTTTTGAACCTAAACGATACACAACCCCTGGTTCTATTCGTCCTGCACGCCCTGCGCGTTGTACTGCCGATGAACGAGATATACTTTGCGTAGTAAGCTCAGTTACACCGGTTTTTAAATTAAAGCTGGCTGCACGGCGCTTGCCGCTATCAATCACAATTCGAATGCCTTCAATGGTTAAGCTGGTTTCGGCAACATTGGTGGTCAGTACTACTTTTCGCATCCCTTGAGGCGCAGGTGCTATTGCAGCTTGTTGATTGGCTTTATCTTGCTCACCAAATAATGTGGCAACTAGGAAGTTGCTAGGTAAGTCGCCCAATGCTTGTTGCACGCGCAGTATTTCTCGTTGGCCGGGTAAAAATACCAGCGCACTGCCGGTTTGCTCATTGAGTGCTTGTTTTATTATTGACGGGATAGCATCAAGCCAGCGGCTTTCATCTTTTATTGGGCAATATATTTCGTCAATCGGGTAACTTCGCCCGCTTGACTGAATAACTGGGCAATTAAAAAATGCGGTATAACGATCGCTATCGAGGGTGGCCGACATCAGCATAATGGTTAAATCTTCACGTAGCGCCGCTTGCGATTCTAAAGCAAAAGCCAGCGCGGTATCTGCTGCGATGGAACGCTCATGAAACTCATCAAAAATAAGTAAATCAACATCACTAAGCTCAGGATCATTTTGTAACATGCGCGTAAGCATGCCTTCGGTAACTATTTCAAGGCGAGTTTGTGTGCTGACTTTACTTTCACCTCGCACCCGTAAACCGACACTTTGCCCTAGCGTTTCATTTTGGCAGTGCGCTAAATAGTTAGCAATATTTCTTGCAGCCAAGCGCCGCGGCTCTAACATGACGATGTGCTTATAATGCCCATCGCGCATAAGCTGTAATGGCAACCATGTTGATTTACCAGCACCAGGCGGCGCTTGCAGTAAGGTGATTGGGTTGGCTTTTAAAGCATCAATGAGTGAAGTATATATTTCTTGAACCGGCAGCACGCTATTTACCCTAAATTACTTTGCCGCCATTGTAGCAAAAATTAGCAGTTATTTATGCAGAGTACGACTATGTGCTTGGCTGATCATTTCGTCTAACGTTTTAGCCTCTTGCTGCTGCGCTTTATTTTGATCAGCACGATGCCTATTACTCACTATCCCTTCTATGCCTTTGGTAAAGCTCATTTGCTTAAAACAAGCTTGCTGCTGACGTAATTCATCTTGCTGTGAGTCGTTAATACGCGCTTGTTGCTGCGTCGATAAGCCAGACAAAATACGCTTCATCCCTGATAAATTTTGTAAGCTCAGCGCCGAGCTCATTTGCTGGTTTTTATCCATACTGTTTATGTGCTGCTGAAGCTGCGATAAGCGTTGCTGCTCTAGGTTACTTCTTTGTTGCAACTGAGTTTGCTCGGCCAGCATTTTATCTAATTTTTGTTGTTGTAATCCTAAAAATTTATTAAGCATTCAGTTTACCCATCACTGCATTTAATTGAGTTATTGACTGTGAAAAATCCACTTGTTCGTTCAACCCTTGGCATAGAAATGATTCGATTTGTGGGTACAAATTTACCGCACTATCGAGTTCCGGATCTTTACCTGCTTGATACGCCCCTAAAGGAATAAGCTCATGCACTTGCATATAGCGGCTATAAAGCTTTTTCAATTTATAACAAAAACTTAGCTGCTCATCACTTACTATATTTGGCATTACTCGGCTAATCGATGAACCAATATTAATGGCCGGATAGTGGCCCTTTTCTGCTAAGGTGCGATCCAATACTATATGGCCATCAAGAATTGCTCGGGCGTTATCGGCTATTGGATCTTGTTGATCATCGCCTTCAGCTAATACTGTATAAATGGCGGTCATGCTGCCTTTGCTTTTTTCACTATTACCCGAACTCTCGACCAGTTGAGTCAATTTACTAAATACCGATGGCGGGTATCCTTTGGATGCAGGCAGCTCACCTACCGATAAACCAATTTCTCGCTGTGCTTGCGCATAACGGGTTAATGAGTCCATCAACAGCAATACATTTGAATTTTTATCTCTAAAATAGGCCGCCAATTTATGGCTAAGCTCGGCCGCTTTAATACGCAATAAGGGAGAATCGTCTGCTGGCGATGCTATTACAATGGCTTTTTTTAAGCCTTCTTTACCAAGGCTTTGCTCAATAAAATCTTTTACCTCCCAACCACGCTCACCGACAAGGCTTACAATAACCACATCGGCAGAGGTAAAGCGGGTCATCATGCCAAGCAACTTACTTTTACCTACACCCGAACCTGCAAATAGCCCTAAACGCTGGCCTTTTCCCACACTAAATAAGCTATTAATGGCGCGAATACCCACATCTAACGGCTCGATAACGCCTTTGCGCTCCAGCGGCGTTAAAGAATAATCGTTACCCAATTTACTGGCGTTTTTTGTGCTGTCTTGTTCAAGTGGGCCTAAGTTATCAATCGGCTGCATTTGCGCATCGAGCACACGCCCTAATAACTTTTCAGAAATAGCCACATGAGTGTTTTTTATAACTGGCCTAACGCGTCCACCTGAATATAAATTTTGTATTTTTTTCAGGGGCATTAAATAGGCTTCATCTTGATTAAAGCCCACTACTTCAGCGTCATACCAGTGACCATCAACACTTTCTACTTGGTATTTTTCACCCATTGCAAATTGCCCACCGGTAGCGGTAAGCGTTAAACCATTTACTCGCGTTAAGCGGCCATAACTTTTAACTAATTCAGGCGGGGTTAGCGCTTTCAGCGCAGACTTTAAGCAAGTATGAAGTGGGTTAGTCATGCGGTTGCGCTTTTAAAATTTCAGGTATCACTTCATCCAAAAGGCTTTGTAATCGCTCTGAAAAAGAAAATCGATGTGTTTGTTGCTCTGCCACCAGTTCAACGTCTCCACTGATCAGAGCCTCATCAAAATAAGTCGGCACTGAAAACTCAGCTAAACGTGCATCACTAAAGCAGTGGCGATCAGCCCCTGAGAACATAATTTTTGTTACTACATCGCGATTGCTAAGTAAGGAAATAGCTTTTTCAATCAACTGAGTACGTATTTCGGGGCGTACTTTTAGCTCGCAGTCAATAACGTGCTCAGCCAAAGTACTTATCATTAAGGCAAGGTCTTGTTTAAACTCACCATTAAAGTTAAGTAGCTCATTATTAGCTTTATCAAATAAAGTGTTAAAACGTTCAATAAGCTGTGTTTTTTGCGCTTCAAGACGTTCAGCAACCCGTAGCTCTATTTGTTGCTCCATTTGCTGCTCTAACTCACTTTGCTTATCGGCTGCCCCCTGCGCAAGACCTTTTTCAAAGCCCTGCTGTAAACCAACACGCTGAGCAGCATCTAAACGCTCTTGCAGCGTTTGATGTTGCTCATTTTTATTTAAAGTGGGAAACCTAAATGCTTGACTCATAGTTAGCCTGCGGTCTCTTCTTCAAATAAGCGATATTCAATATCACCTTGTTTGCTCATGTCTCTTACTATCGACATAATTTCTTTTCTGGCGGCAATCACTTTGCTCAGTGGTTGCGCGCTTAAACCATCAATTTGTTGTTGGTACACCTGCGCTAAACGTTTAGGTAATGCACCTAAAACACGCGCTAAAAACTCACTGTTTACACCCTTTAACGACATCGTCCATAACTCATCTGGAATGTCATTAAGCAACAAGGTTAATGTCTCGTCTGTTTGCTTAATTAAGCCATCAAAGTCGTACATTTTCTCTTGTATTTCATCAGCTACGTTAGTGTTATGTTTTTTCATTAGTTCGATAATTTGGCTCTTATTACCGTTGTAACGATTCATAATTTCTACCGCTTTATCGACACCATTCACTTGTGCACCTACTTGGCGGCCAACAAACTCAATACACGACTCAAGCGTTAAACGCACATCATCAATAACGTGTTCGCTCACTTCACGAAGGCTGGCAATACGATACAGTAAATCATCATGCTTCGATTCTGGAAACAGTACAATAATGGCTGAGGCTTGCTCTGGGGGTAAAAAGGCCAAAAACAGCGCCTGCATTTGCACATGTTCCTGATCTAAAAAGCGTACTATAAGCTCTGGCGGGATCCACTCTAAACGACGTAAATCGTCATTCATTGCACCACCATAAATATCATCAAGCATAGTTTTGGCAAGCTTACGGCCGACGGCTTTATCAAGTGCTCGCTCTAAATACACACGCGACGCGCCATTGACACCACTTTCATTGCGGTAACAATCAAAAAATTCACTCAAGGTGCCTGCAACATCCTGTTGAGTAACATTTGAAATTTTAGCCATGCGCTCAGAAATAGCCTGTACTTCACGGCGGCCTAATTTACGAATAACACTGGCGGCATTTTCTTCGCCCATGCTTAGCAATAAAATAGCGGCGCGATCTAACGCCGGTAATTGTGAGCCTTTATCAAGCTTTTCTTGATTCAATTTCAACTCCTTGTTCTACCCAATATTTTATTACCGACGTGACACGCTCGGTTTCTTTATTAGCAAGTAACTGCATGTGCGCTATTTGTTCTTCAAAGTCATTGCCTATTTGCGGTAACGACATATTTTGATGTTCGCTTTCGCCTTCTTTGGCGGTTAAGTTTTCTATTTGCGATTTAGCATTAATGGCGTCATCAAGCGGACTGCTTTGTCTTTCTGTTGCAGAGGCTGATTTAACTTCATTATCAGCGGTTGCCATGGCGTTGTTTGCTTCGCTACTTTTACCTTTTATCAAGTGATTAACTAAAGGACGCACACCAAATAAAATCAGTAATAAACTAATTAAAGTACCCACAATATAACGAGCATACTCTTTAAGCTCGGGCATTTGCCACCACTCAAGGCCTTCACCCGGTGCTAAAATCTTTTGCTCTACAAAGGCAAAGCTAGTGATGTTAAATTGGTCGCCGCGTGCGTCGTTAAACCCCGTGGCTTTTTTTACCATTTCACCTAATGAAGCCAGCTTTGCTTCGCTCCAGCCATCAGCTGTTCCAGCTACTTGCTCATTAATAAGTACTGATAAGCTCATGTTTTTAATACGGCCTACTTCAAATTGGGTGTGAGTCACTGAGCGACCATTTTCAAACTGTCGCTTACTCTCACTTCGTTGTGAAGTACGCTCGTTGTTTTTATCTTCAGCTTGTTCATTAGGCACAGGTGGCTCATTAGCTAAAGAGCCAGGAATGCCCGCCGCCAGTTGGTCTAAGGTGCTATCTGATTTAATAAACTCTTGGGTTAATACATTTTGTGGATCAACCATTTCACGTGTTTCTTCTACCACGCTAAAATCAACATCACTGGAAACCTGAATTCTAAAATTACCTTCACCCAAAATTGGCAACAACATTATAGAGGCGCGTTGCTCTATATTGCGCTCAACTTTTTCAATAAAGGCGAGCTTTTTATCGGTTTCTTTGCCTACTGGGGTGGTATCAAATAAGTCGCCGCTGAGTAATTTACCACGCTGATCCACCACCGACACAGAACGAGAATCAAGCCCAGGCACACTGCCAATAATCAGTGCAATAATGGCTTCCACTTGCTCTGGTTTAAGCTCATGCCCTGGCGCTAAATCAACCATCACAGACGCTGCGGTTTTTTGCTCAGTACGACCAACAAACAAGCTACGCTTAGGGACTGCCAAGTGCACGCGCGCATTACGTATGCCTTGCATGTTAATAATGGTGCGTGCCAACTCACCTTCTAAGGCATGCTGGTATTGCATAGATTCGATAAATTGACTGGTGCCCATAGACACTTTGTCGCTAATATTCTCAATACCCTCAGGCATAGAGGCTTTTATTCCTCTAGCCGCAAGCGTAATTCGCGCATCAGCCAGTTTTTCTTGTGGCACTAAAATATTACCGCTGTCGGTATCAATGCGAAAAGTGATTTGTTCTTTATCTAAAATTTCTAAAATATTGGCTTTATCATAGCTTTCTTGATTACCGTAAAGCGGTACGTAGTTTTTAGCCGAGGTCCATAAAATAAGGACTATGGTCGCCGCCACTAAGGTGGCTAACAATGCAATAGTTGCAACACTTCTGTCACCTGAGTTGCCGAAGTTTAATTTGTTTGAGAGATTAACCACTCTTTCTTTTAGGTTACTCTCATTTTGCTCAGGTACTTTTGCTAATTCTCCTTTCATATCAGCCTCTACAGTGACATGCGCATGACATCATCAATGCCATTGAGCACTTTATTGCGCATTTCCATCAGCATAGAAAAACTAAGCCCCGCTTTTTGACTAGCGATCATTGCGCCTACCACATCTTCACTTTCACCAGTATCAACGGCTTTAACCATTTCACCGGCGATATTTTGTTGGGCGTTGATAGAGCGAATAACATGCTTAAAATCTTCACTAATATTTACATTTTGATTACTGATAGCAGCCGGCTCTATGCTCTCTGGACCTGCAATTTTTTGCATGTCCATCATTTTGCCCAGCATCATTTGTTGACTTTCAATTGGCGACATTCTTTTTTTCCTTCAAATTATGCAATTGCATCAATATCAATACCGCATTCACGCATAGCGGCAATTTTGTATCTTAATGCTCGGGTAGTTACGCCAAGCGCCTGTGCAGTTTGGGTGCGATGCCCTTTAAATCGACTCAATAAACTGTATATATAATCAAATTCTGCCTGCTTTTTATTCTCTTTTAACTGAGAAGCACAGAAATCGACTGCCGCTGGTGAGCATGCTGGTAAATTTAAATCTTCAACCTGAATTTCAACGCCTCTGGCCATCACTAAAGCTCGTTGGATTACGTTTTCAATTTCTCGTACATTGCCCGGCCAGTTGTAACAAAGCATCACATCTTCGGCTTGCTTGCTAATATGAAACTCAGAGTTGCCGTATTTTTTTATAAAGTGATAAGCCAATGGGATGATGTCATCAACACGATCCCGAAGTGCTGGCCAGCTAAGCGGTAATACATCTAGTCGATAAAATAAATCTTCACGAAATGTGCCTTGCTCAACTTGTTCACGCAATACGCGGTTAGAGGCGGCAATAATGCGTATGTCTAAATTTATTTTTTGATGACTGCCGAGTCTTTCAACTTCTCGCTCTTGTAATACTCGCAGTAATTTAGCTTGTAAATCCAATGGCAGCTCAGTAATTTCATCAAGTAAAATAGTGCCGCCATTGGCCAGCTCAAATTTACCTGGCTGAGCATTCACCGCGCCGGTAAACGCGCCTTTATTAAAACCAAATAACATGGCTTCAAGCATATTTTCAGGAATAGCGGCACAGTTAACCGCAATAAATGGCTTATCTCTACGCTCTGAAGCTTTATGAATAAAGTGCGCTAACTTCTCTTTACCTGTTCCCGATTCGCCGGTGATCAACACCCCTGCGGCGGTTTGAGCTGCGCGATTAGCCAAACGAAGTACTTGCTGTGACTTAGTTGAAGCAGCGATTAAATCTTCAAACCCATGCTTCATTGAATCAGTGTTTCTGATTGTTTTTTTAAGCTGTTCTGCAAAGAAAGGTTTTAATAAATAATCAACTGCGCCACCGGCATTAATTGTTTTTGACGCAATTTCACTTTGTGAAGAATCGACTAACGTCACAATTTGCGAAGTGGGGCATGTCTTACGCAGTAATTTTACTAATTCAACCAGTTCGAGCTGTTGAGTATCTGCATCAACAAACACAAGCTCTGGCTTACTGGTAAGGCAGTGACTAACCGCATCGCTGATGGAGTTTGTATGCAGAAACTTAAAGTTTTCGGCAAATACAACCTGCTGAATTTCAGACGTTGGCTGTTGTTCACTGATCCATAAAAGGTATCTTTGACTCATATTATTCCTTTACGGTGCAATTAACTTGAGTGTCGGAAAAGACGAACTAAAACACGGCGATTAGACGATGCGCCCTGCTCTGAATTTTTTATAATGGGATAACGTTGACCATGCGCTCTTACTTCTAACATGTCTTTGGGTAAACCAAATTCAATGAGTCTGGCAGCAACGTCATCTGCTCTTTCTTTTGAAAGCAGCCGATTTGATAGCGGCGAGCCCGTATTATCCGTGTGGCCATCAACCAGTACTTTACTTACACGGCTGTCTAAAGAGATGTAACGCACTAAATCTTTTAAAAATTTAAGATCTTTAGCCGTTGTTACTGTGCGCTGCCCACTGGCAAACTGTAATTGATGGTCGCGTGCTTGCTCCCAAGAAAGCGGAGATAAACTAGCTAAACACTGCTGATAATCTGCAACTATTTTATCGCTATGGGTATTAGTAAAGGTAAGGCGAAGTTGTTCATCACCAAAGTTTATAATACTGTCTAACCAACCGCCCTGCTTAATGACGCGAAGTAATGGGGTCATATCTGCAGAAAATTGTATTTCATTGTCTTTAATATCTTTAGACATAAAGTTTAACGGCGTGAGAACTGTATTTGCTGGCTGCCAATCGGCTTTACGAGAGAGAACATGCAAACTTTTTATCGGTTTATCTTGTAAAAGCCAAGTAAATACAAGTTGTTGCTGTTGTGCAGGTACTGATTTCACTTCAAGTAGCGCATAATTATCAAAGCGCTGCTTGAGAGAGCAAGCAAACGGGTTGCTACTGACTGACCAGGTGGAGTTTTCGTAGCTTTGCACCAGATTTTGCTCTGATGCGTGCCCCTGCGGCAACATAAACACAGCACAGGGCAATGCAAATTTAATAAGCTGAGTTAATCTATTCATGTATATTCCGTATAAAGTTAAATAGAACAATTAAGTTTTTTAAATCAATAGCGAAATACAACAAATACAAACACAGTATTAATGAATATCACTAAGTTAATGTAACCCCACGATCGTAGCGATTGCCTTAGACTGGGAGCTTTGCGTCCTATGCTTTCGCATAGTTTGCCGTTTAATTTACTTATGCATTATTTTAAACCAACATAAAAACTAGTAATTATGTACAATAAAAACAGTAGACTATAGCTAAATATCACTAAATGCAAACATTACTCTATAAAATTCATAGTCAATTCATTTTACACTACATTTACAACTATTTATCCTAACGAACCGAGTATATCTACGCGGATAGTATCTGGAATTTCATTATAAGAAAGAACAACTAAGCTGCCTTTAGTAAAAGTTTTAGCATAACGTGCCAGCAGCGGTCTTAGCTGTGGAACCACAATTAATGTTGGTGTTACACCTCTTGATTTCATGTCTTCGACTATCATCGGCATGGTGCGTTGAAACTGCCCCAGTAAATTAGGATCTACCGCAAAACTATCTAGTACTACTTTGCCCGCCTGCATGGCTTGATCAAGTGAGCTTTGTAAAGTGCTTTCTAGCTTTTCATCTAGGCTGTAAGCACTGAGTTCATCACGATTACCCATCACCTGTTTTACCAATACTTTTTGCAGTGCACAGCGTACGTCTGAAACCAGCAAAATCGGATCTTTAGTTACCTCTACGCTGTCTATTAATGTGCCGGCAATAGTGACTATGTCTTTAATACTTATGTGTTCTTTTAGTAGTAAACGAATCACTTTTAGCTGTAAATTAGTCGGTAATGCTTTTTCGAAGGTTTCGGCTAAGCTAGGTGAGATTTCTTTTAGCCGTTCATTTAGCTTTTGTACGTCTTCATAACTAAATAACTCATCTAAATGTTCTTTGATCACTTTGCCAGTATGAGTAGCAATAATGGTGCCTAAATCAACCACAGAGTAACCCATATTTAATGCTTGGGTTTTGCTGTCATCTTTTATCCAAACGGCCTCAAGCCCATAAGCAGGATCAGTGATTAATTCACCATCTAAGCTGCCGTATACATCACCGGTATTTAACGCGAGTAACTCTTTGGCGTTTACATTAGCACTTGCAACAGGCACACCGGCTAAGTTTACTTTGTATTCTTGTGGATTTAATTTTAGGTTATCTTTTATTCTGATCTCCGGTAATAAAAATCCAAGTTGCTCAGAAAGATTTTTACGCACACCTCTTAAGGTTTTTACCAGCTCTTCCCCTTTGTCTTTATCCGCCAAATAAACCAAACGAAAGCCAAGCTCAACCGACAACTTATCAACATGAGAAATATCTCCCCATTCTAAGTTAGCCTGTTGCTCACTTAAAATGGTGTCGGTCATTTGTTCGGCTTCAATTAAAGAGTTATCGGGGAGAGAGCGTTGTAATCGCCAAGCAACATAAAATAATGGCGCGGCAAACCCTAAAAAGGCGACAGTGGGCATACCTGGCACAATACCAAGCGTAACCATAATTAATGCAGCAGTAAAAATAACACGCGGAGAGGCAAGTAACTGCTTACCTACTGCTTCACTTACATCGCCTTCATCGTTCATACGCGTAACAATAATTGCCGCAGCAACCGCGAGTAATAACGAAGGAATTTGCGCAACTAAGCCATCACCTATAGTTAACAGCGCAAAACGTTGGAACGCTTCGGCCAAGCTTAAACCATGTTGGAAAGCACCTATTGATACACCGCCCAACAGGTTGATCACTAATATAATTAAACCTGCAATGGCATCACCGCGCACAAACTTTGAGGCGCCATCCATAGAGCCATAAAAATCGGCTTCTTGGGCTATAGTACTGCGTCGCTCTTTTGCTTGCTCAGGGCCAATTAATCCGGCATTTAAATCCGCATCAATTGCCATTTGTTTACCGGGCATGGCATCTAGAGTAAAGCGTGCAGCCACCTCAGAAATACGCTCACCGCCTTTGGTAATAACCACAAAGTTAATCACCATTAAAATAACAAACACCACAATACCAACGACGTAGTTACCGCCTATAACCACTTCACCAAAGGCCTGAATAACGCGACCTGCCACATCTGAGCCTTCATGGCCATGCAGTAATACCACACGTGTTGAAGCAATGTTTAGGGTTAAACGCATCAAGGTGGCGACTAACAAAATAGTCGGAAATACAGAAAAATCGAGCGGTTTTTTAGTCGATACAGCGACTAACAATACAATCACCGACAATACAATGTTGAAGGTAAATAATGCATCTAATAACCATCCTGGTAATGGCAAAATAACCATCGACAAAACAGCTAACAGCAAAATAGGAATAGCGGTATAAGGTTGAGTAAAACTGCGCCAGTTCAAATTATAACTCCAACATCTAAGGTTTCTGTAAGTTTTTAGGGATTGTTAATTCAGGCAATGCGGCGGGTGCTTGTCCTCGCCCTTGCTTGTATGCTTTTAATTGCAATACATAGGTCAGTACATAGGCAACCGCACTGTATAAGCCGTTGGGCACTTCTTGGTCGACCCTAGTCGAAAAGTAAATAGCCCGGGCTAATGCGGGGATCTCTATAATTTCTTTGTTATTCATGCGGGCGACTTCGCGTATTCTCAGCGCCATTTCATCTACGCCTTTAGCGACAACATAAGGGGCTTTAGCCGCTTCTTCACTGTACTTTATTGCCACAGCATAATGAGTAGGATTAGTGACAATCACATCAGCAGTGGGAACACGCTCTTCAATTTTTCTATTCGATTGCTGATATTGTATTTGCCGAATTTTATTTTTTATCTCAGGGCTACCATCTGAAGATTTACGCTCTTCTTTTACTTCTTGGTGGGTCATTTTTATTTTATCAGCAATCTGTTTTTGCTGAAAAGGCACATCAATAACTGCAATAAAAAGTAGTAAAGTTACCGTGATCATTAACGATAAAAATAACAACTCAATGCCTTGGCCTATCGCCACTTTTATATCTAAGTTTTGTAATACCATCAGCTGCATCCACAGCTTAGTTAAAAAGGTATATAAGCAAATCGCCAGTAAGGTTATTTTTAGTATTGATTTAAGTAGCTCTACTAACGACTGTTTACCAAACATTTTGCCTAACCCGGTTAGTGGGTTGAGCTTACTCATTTTTAGCGCCACGAGTTTTTTTGAAAACACAAACCCACCAGGTAAACACCCAGTGATCCACATTGCGCAAAAGCTTAATAATAAAAACGGCGTGAGAGTCGATAGCATATTCATAATGGCGTCACCCAATGCGATGGGCATCATTTTTTTATTATTAATAATAGAGTGATCCAGCACCATAGTACTGTTCATTAAGTTTACAAATAAGCTGTAAAATAAATTGGCAAACCACAATAACCCAGCAATACTAACCATTAATAAAATAGCGGTATTGAGCTCTTTTGAGCGCGCGACTTGGCCGTCTTCTTTGGCTTTTTTTAGCCGTTTCTCTGTGGGTTGTTCTGTTTTTTCTTGCGAGCTATTTTCAGACATACCGCTACCTCATCGCTTGTGCAAAGGTTGTTAGCACATGATACGTTAGCCTTGAAAACGCACTTCCTGTGTACTCTAAGGTCATAAATACGCAGAAAAACCCCATCAATAGCGACATAGGGAAACCCAATACAAAAATATTTAATGACGGCGCCGCCCTACTTGCTACACCAAAAGTTAAGTTAACCAATAACATGGCGACTATCCCTGGTAGCGACAGCAATAATGCAGAGGAAAACATCCACGCAAACAACATAATAATAGCCTGAATATCAAACTCATAAATACTGCGACCAATCGGAAAGCTATGAAAGCTCTCTACCATAACCTGCAAAGTTATTAAGTGACCATCTGCGGCAAAAAACAGTAATGCACACATAATCCAAAATAACTGTCCCAATAATGCCACTTGGTTACCACTGCCGGGGTCCATAACAAGCGCCATTGATAAGCCCATCTGCATGGATAAGATCAGCCCTATCATCGCCATTACTTCAAACAAAATACGCAGCGATAACCCCATCATTACCCCAAAAATAATTTGCTCAAAGGTTAAGATAGCGGCATCTAAAGAAAACAAGTCAATAGCAGGTGCAAGTGGTAACTGCGGAGCAACTAAAAAAGCCAACATCATAGACACTAAAATACGAGAGCGCGGCGTTACCGCCGGATTGTCAAATACCGGCATAGACCATAAAAGTGCAGAAAAGCGTACAAATGGCCACCAAAGCGTGCCCATCCAGCTGACTAAATCAGTAGACGTTAAAGAGAGTAATGAGCTCAACCAAATACCCCAGGTAACATAAATTTGAGCTTATCAAACCAATCAATCATTATTTGTAGCATCCAATGTCCCGCAAATACCACCATTAATAAGGTTAATAACATACGCGGTAAGAACGTTAGGGTTTGCTCTTGAATAGAGGTCGCACCTTGAATAATAGCCACCACAATACCAAGTATTAAACCCGGCACAATTAAGACTAAAATCAGTTTTATGATGGTGTAAACCGCGCTTGAAATAAGCTCTACCGACATTTCTGGGGTCATGGTGACATTCCAAATGTTGCTGCCAGCGTACCCGCTATCATTGACCAGCCATCGGCAAGTACAAACACCATGAGCTTAAACGGTAAGCTAATGATCAGCGGTGATAGCATCATCATACCCATAGACATCAGCACACTACTAACAACTAAATCAATGATTAAAAAAGGAATAAATAACATAAAGCCAATTTGAAAGGCCGTTGTGAGCTCACTTAATACAAACGCAGGCATTAACACTTCAAACGGAATCTCTTGCGCGGTGAGAGTGGTTGGCTCATTGGCTATTAATAACACTTGGCGTAATTCACTTTCGCGAGTTTGTCTGAGCATAAAAGCACGCAAAGGCTTTTCTGCGGTGAGTAAAGCTTCCTCTAATCCTATGGTTTGCTGCTGAAAAGGCGTATACGCGTTTTGATAAATGTCTTGCCAAACTGGTCGCATAATCAACATAGTGAGCATCAGTGAGATGCCAATTAAAATTTTATTCGGCGGGCTTTGTTGTAACCCCATAGCTTGGCGCAAAATCGCCAATACAATGATGATTCTGGTAAACGACGTTAAAACCATCAGTAGCGCAGGCAATAAACTCAATACCGTCATTAATAAGAGTATTTGCAGTTTAACGCTGTAGTCTTGTCCGTCGGCCGTATCTTTTAGAGAAAACAGCGTAAGTTCTTCTGCATTTAGCCAGCTTGGTAAAAACAACATGATTAACAGTAGGCTAACTTTAAAAATTACGCGTTTATTCATTTGTTTACTGATCCTTTGCGGTATCTGTTTGAGCAAATTTCAAACCATACTGCCCTTCAACCATTACCACTTCTGCTTTAGCAAAAAATACCCCATTCACTTTTACATCAAGCGCTTCACCAGCTACTTTGTCTAGCTTAAGCACATCGCCTTCTTTGGCTTGACTAAGCTCGCCTAAGGTAATTTCAGTACTTGCTACTTCAAGAGTGACGAGTAAAGGAACATCTTGAAAAAATGACATATTCCCTTCATTAGTTTTATCAGCAGATTTGTCATCAAATCCATCAAAAGCATCAAGCTCTAAGCCCGCTAAGGCGCTATCAAGGTTCTCGTTCATAATTTAGTTACTCGTTGTATTATTTGATAATTGTGTAATTTGAAATGCTAAGCCAGTCTCTTGCTCAACGACTTGGCCTTTAAATATTTGTTTATGGCCTAGGTTAAATAGCGCTGCTTCGTTAAGTTCAATGGGTAATACACCGCCGGCCACACAAGCTTTTAATTGCTTTAAAGTGACTTTTTTCTTTGCCATTTCAATCTGACCTTGCACCGCAAACTGTGCCCACATATCAGTATTGAGTGTGTTACTATTTGCAGAATCTTGCTCGCTATCAGCTGCGCAAAAAAAGCTAATTGGCAGCCATAAAAACCAACTTATTACTTGGTTTTCTAATATAAACCGCACTTTAAAGGCTAAGTATTGTAATGCTTCAGGTAAGGTATGAGATTTTTGTATCTCACCTAATAACGCTGAGCGTTCTCTAAATAATAAGCCTTGAATGCCCTGCACTTGGCGCTGTAGTAAACGACCACAAATACGGCTTTCTGTTGAGCTTAATTCGTTATTCACCTCGTCAGAGACTTGCTCTGTGCTGTTAACATTATTAAATTGCCCACCTAAGCATAAATCCGCTGTTTTATATGCACTTTGATAATCAAGCGCTAAATAGGCCTCACCTTGAGTAGGCGTAAATAAAGGACAGGCAAGAAATATCCTTGGGGATTCTTTAAACCAACTGTTAATAACCGAATGCGAACAAGGCGAAATTTCGACATCAAAACGGCTGTCGTTAAACAATTGGGCTAGCTCTAACTCCAAAGTTTTACGAATATTAACGTTTATGTGCGCTGCTTTTTGTTGTGCTTGTTCATATGCTCTTTGCTCAAGCGTGAGTGCAAATGGAGTAATATGCTCAGAATTTTTCGCTTTAATTAGCTTTGTTTTAGCGTTTAACGTTTTACTCATACCACTGTTTTTCCTGATTCATTTATATTCAGCTTATGCTCGTCTTTTTGGCTTTTTTCAATTGGGCTTGTAACTGTAAACGATTAACAATATCGCTGCGTAAGCGCTCATTTTTGCTTATCCACTCAACCCCTAAAAACATTAATTTTTCACTCACTGCACGACGATACATCACCTTGCCTGCCAATCGATTAGTTTTATCAAACACCACAATAATTTTATTGGGGATCGTCTTTTCAGCAGGCACTAATAAACCCACACCGCCCACGCTAATATCTTTTGCCACACCATGGCATAGTGAAATATCAATAAAACAACGGCGTAATAACTGCACGCCTACTCCGCCAAGCTGAACTGACTCAGGCTCGTAATTATCTTTGAGGTTTAAGTTCCATCTTTTGTAACTTCGTTTAGTGTCTGGTTGGTTACTCATAATTCTCTTCAAGACGTAGCACGGGTTTGTTAGCCGTTGCCGCACCAGCCGCTTTTTTTATCGGATTGTTAATGTTGCTATCATCAAATAATTGGTTAAATTTATCCTGCGCATCTTTAGTTAAGATCAGCAGTTCAACACGTCTGTTTTCGCTGGCTTTCTTATTTTCTTTATTAATTGGCCGATTTGATGAAAACGCATTTACTTGAAGCACCTGACTTGATGGCATTCCGCCCATAGTCATTACTTTTCTTGCTTGCTGCGCTCTATCGCCAGAAATGTCCCAATTACGAGAGCTGCCATCAACAAATAAGCTGGCATCGCTGTGCCCAGAAATAATAATTTTGTTGTTAATGTCTTTAACTAAGCCGCCAAGGTATAGAAACAGATCTTCAAAAAATGGGGTCATTTGCGACTTTGAGCGTTCAAACATTTGATGATGCTTGTCGTCTCTAATGATCACTCTTAGCCCCAGGGGCACTTCTTCAACTAGTAAGTTATTTTTTAGTAACTCTTCTTTACTGAGTTCCTCAATACTTTCCAGTAATAAGCTCAGCTCAGATGAAGCTTCAAATTGGCTATCAATCGCTGAGTTTAACTTCTCGCCTTGCCCAGCTTTAGGCTCAACGGTGCCATCGGGCACTTGTAATACTTCACTCATTCCAGGTTTTGGAGAGTCCGGAGGCGTAATTCCCGACTCTAGGTGTTTAATTACTGAAGGAGAACCCCCTAAATCAACGGGGAATGGGCTATTTTGAGGGTCAAAAATAGCGGGGCCACCATCAAAAATTGAGTGAGTTCGCATGTAGTGTGCTATTTCTTCACGCTCTGATTCATTGGTGATCGCCATAATCCACATCACCATAAAAAACGCCATCATCGCCAAAGTAAAATCGGCAAAGGCAACCTTCCAAGCACCACCATGAGGCTTTTCGGTTGCTCTTCGACGTGAGCGTTTGATGATGATTTCTTGATTTTTGTTTTCCATTATTAAGCCGCCTTGTTAGTGATCCACTCTTCCATGGTGGTAAAGGTCGGTTTAATTTCTTCATTAATTAATTTTCTGCCTGAGTCAGTCGCCACAATAGGCACATGCCCTTTAGCATGCGCCACTAACATGGCACGCACACACTCAAACATCGCCACTTGTTTTTTTACATACTGCTCCATCGCTGAGGCAAGCGGTGCAATTAAACAGTAACAAGCAAAAATACCAATAAAAGTACCCACCAACGCCGCGGCTACATGGTAGCCAATTTCACTTAAAGGTCCATCAAGGTGCTGCATAGTAATAATAATGCCGCCAACCGCTGCTAAAATACCAAAACCAGGCATAGCTTCAGCTATATTAGCCAGTGAATGAGAAGGCTTAAGACGCTGTTCTTCAATGGTGTAAATCTCTTGCTCTAACATGGCATCAAAGTCATGCGAGTTGATTTTTCCCATACTAAATAAACGCAAGTTATCGCAAATAAAAGTTACTAGCTGAGGGAACTCATACACCTTTGGGTAAGCAAGAAAAATAGAACTAGTTTCTGGGTTTTCAACATGCTCATCCAATCCCTTTATACCTTTCACTCTGGCTAAATCTAATAAAGAGTAAATAACCAGTAGTAAGTCATGGTAAAGCTCAGACGTATCGGTTCCTTTACCACTAATAAATTGATACTTTAATTGCGATAACATTTCTGTCAGTACATATTTTGAATTACCCACAATTAGCGCCCCTAAGCCTGCGCCAAAAATAATTAAAAACTCGTATGGCTGCCACATAGTGGCGATGTTGCCGCCCGCAAACGCAAAACCACCTAATACTGTTGCAAGTACTACTATTAAACCTATAACTCTTTGCATTCTTTATTCCTTAGGTATTAGATTTTTTG
The DNA here is from genome assembly GCF_030407535.1 of Pseudoalteromonas sp. APC 3224. Lineage (GTDB taxonomy): Bacteria > Pseudomonadota > Gammaproteobacteria > Enterobacterales > Alteromonadaceae > Pseudoalteromonas. Next base: position 112,313 of record NZ_JASDDF010000007.1, read on the forward strand.
AAGCGTTTGTGTGAGCGCTTCAAGTGCTTGTTTATGAAGTTGGCAAACACGTGCCTCGGTTAAATCGAGCGTTAATGCTATTTCTTTCATATTCATTTCGTGCATGTAATATAATTGTAAGAGCAGCTTTTCTCGGGTATTTAGTTTGCTCATCGCCACTTTGAGGGTGGCTGCTGTCTCTTCTTTTTCGTGTGTATGTGCACAGGTAAGTGCTAAGTTAGGATTAGCCTCCAATAGCGCTTCAAGGCTATCAAATGCTTCAGCTTGCTCACTGTAATGCAGCTGAATAAGCTCTTTATGGCTAATCCCTAACGCCTCACACATTTCGGTGTCTGTTGCATCACGACCAAGCTTTTTTTGCAATGAACGGCTCATATCACGAAGCTGATGAGACTGCTGCCGCAACTGGCGAGGGCGCCAATCGACACGCCTAAATTCATCTAACATAGCACCACGAATACGCTTAAACGCAAATGCAGCAAATTTCTCATCTAAATCCCGGCCATAGCGACGAATAGACGAAAGCAGCGCAATAATGCCTATTTGGTAAATATCATCACTATCGACAATAATGCCCACTTGAGTGCGCATGTGTGCAGCCGCCCGATTAACCAAGTAAGCGTACTGCGATAATAGTTGCGTCTCTTTTTGTGGTGTAAAGGTGACTGGTGGTTCTGTTATTAACTCACCCCACTCTTCTTGCAGCATCATAGCGATGACCTATTGAATGAAGACGTTCGTAACGAGTACGTTATCTAATCGAACTGAAACCGCATTTGCTAAAACCACATTAAACTGCTCGAGTAAATCTTTTTGAATTGCATCGATATCTTTAAAAGCTTCTTTTACTTGGCTGTGGCTCATATTAGCAAACTGTTTTACCAGTACATTTCTCACTAGCGGCTCCATCGCTTCTGTCCCTGTATTGAAAATAGACGGCGAAGTTACAAGTACTAAGTCGAGCACTAAATAACGCGCAACTGACCCTTCTGATACGCTTATAATGAAGCGCTCCATTTGATGATATTCAACCTTTGTTATATCGGCTTGCGGGCCTTCTTCTGATGAGTCACTGCCGTTAAAAAACTGTCCCGCAAAAAATGCAGACGCAATAAGTACAATTACAGTTAGGGCTATTATTATTTTTTTCACTTTTATCTCTCTTAATCCAAGGTAGTTATACTAATAAATCTAACGAGTCTGATTGCAGCTTAGATGCGCGAGTGTTGCTGTCATCATCCATTGAAGGCATCTCAGTGTGATTACTTGCAATGTCGTCATTGTCATTTTGGTGATGAGATTGCTGCTGTTTATCACTCAAATTAACATCAACTGTGGTATTTGAATTTTGCGACAAAGACTGGCGTAACTGCTCTAAAGTTTGCGCGATGGCATCTCTTACCTGCGTATTACTCGTAATTAAACTGACTGAAGTTTTATCCCCTTCGATATTGATAGATATTTCAATACTGCCGAGGTTAGGAGGGTCTAATCTAATTTGCGCCCGCTGTAGCTGCTGCCCTATTTGCAATTTTACCTTATCGCCAAGTACATGTAATAAGCGCTGCCCCCATTCACTGGGTGCCTCTTTTAATTTCTCTTTTTGCCACTCAAAGGTTTCTGGTGCGGTGGCGGCAGATGAGAAAGCACTCACTAATGCTGATTTTTGACTGCTACCTTCACGGCTTTCAGCATTAAATATTTTCGATTGCGGATTTTGTGACAGCGCAGCAAGCTCGAGTTTACTGAGCCCAATACTCGGTTGTGTGGATATTTGCTCACTGGTTAAGCTACTTGACTGCGCTTGTCCATAAGTGTTCGACATTACTGATGGTTGATTTAATCGGTTCAAAAGCGCTTGTGAATACAATGTTTGTGGTGTTTTGGCTAAATCGAGTGTGTTTAATTCTTTATTAACGAGTGTATCCGCTGGCGCTACGTTTATAGCTGCAGCAGGCACAGTTAAAGCATCACTATGCACAGTCGTATTTTGTGCGAGCGCAGTTTTAGCGGGCTCTTGAGCTACAATGCTGACTTCGTGCTGAGTCTCTAAAGTCTTACTCTTTAACTGCTTATCAATAACAAGCTGTACTGGTAGTGTTTCCACTACTACAGTGTCGCTATCAACTACAAGGTTATTATTTTGGTTAAGTATAGTCATAACAGGCGCGTTTTTTTTATTGTTATCGAGGTTATAATTAGCGGTGCTAAAAAAATATGGATTTATTATTTCATCCATTTCTTCAGTGACTTCTTCTTGAGCTAGCTGTTCTGAGCTCTCGCGAGGTTGCTCAACATGCAAATCTTGCTGTTTTGCTTGCTGCTGCTTTGAAGAAAGCGAAAATGGCACAAGCTCGTTCTGTTGTTCTTGCGCATCTGCTGGTGAGCTGCTTTTTAATATGCTTTGCTTATTAGCAACACTGCCAAAGTCAGCCTTTGACACCATTGTACTTGTTTGAATACTCATAACGACTGTCCTTGTTGTACTTTTTTATAAGCCATTAAGCCCTCTTTATCCTCTTGATGGCGCTGCATTTGTACTTTAATGGCCGCTTGCTTTTGGCCCACAAGGTCAATTAAGTCAACATAACGTGCTTTTAAGTTATTTTGTTCAGCTACCATTGAACTAAACCAAGGCATGCTTTGTAACTGTGTGTAAAGTGCAAGTAACTGCTTATCGGCTGCTTTAACTTGATACCAATTACTCTCATGGATAGCATTTTCCATAGCACTAAGTAATTGTTCCATTTTTTGCGCTGCGTATTTTTGAGAGTGTTCCATTGGCAATACTAAATTCATTATAAGTTCACATTTCATTTAGCAAAAAACAAGCCAATATTAAGCTTTTGTTTTTTAACGTTAAATTAAATAAAAGCAGCAAAAAGCGGAAGCGGAACTTCCCCCTAGGAAGGAAGCGATTTGTTGTTAATTGGCAGTAGGATGGTTACTTAGGTAGTAGGATGGTTAAAAAGCAGCTGAATTTAAAATAAAAAAGCCAGCTATGGGTAGCTGGCTTTTAAACGTTTACTGTGTGCCTAAGCCTTGCCACCCTTCTTGCAAGTTGGTCATCACTACACGGGTGGAGTCAATATAGCTCAAGTCATTCTTCATACTGGCTTGTAATAATGCTTGCCCACAATGCTGATAAAGGTTTTGCATGTTTTGCGCTACCTCACCGCCCTTTTCAAGATCCAATGAGGCCTCAAGCCCGCCTAAAATACGCATCAGCTTTTCAATACTTTCTGCTTTTTTATCGTATCTTTTTTGTTTTATGTGGCCAGTGACTTTTTCAAGCTCATCTGAAAAACCATCAAATAACATCAAAACTAATTTATGAATATCGGCACTGGCCGCTTTTGCATCTACTGATGTACTTTTATAGGCTGAAAAGCCATCATTTAAATCTAACATCTATGTTTAGCTCCCAAATTGACCCATTGTAGATTCTAATTGCGCAATAGTCTGTTGCATTTGTGTAAACTGCGACAAGTAACGTTGATACACTTGCTCCATAGACACTTCATGGTTTTTTTGCTGCCTAACAATAATATCCAAGCTTGATTGTAATGTATCTTTTTTATCGCTCATTAAGCCATAGCTTTTTGTGTATGGCTCTACTCGTTCTTCTAATTTAGCCATTAACCCATCTTCACCTGTTAACATTCTAGTTAATTTTTCAGGATCATTGGTCATTGCTGCTTCTAAACGTTCGCTATTAATTTTTAAGCTACCGTTACGATCAAACTCAATTCCAACAGAATAGAGCGTCTTTCCCTCAAAGGTGCCTTGAAAGTCGTTTCGCATTGAGCGAGCAAGCCCACTTGCTAAGCTATCGCGCTTTAAATTATCGTTAGAAGTAATGCCATTGACTAAACTATTAAACTTATCTACAAAACCCTGAATATTAGACTTACTTGCTTCCTGATCTTGTGCAACCCCAACACGAATCGGTGTATCCCCAATATTTTGCGCCTTTGTCAATGTTAATGTTACTCCATCAATAACATCCTCAAGCGTGTTCGTTGTAGAGGTAATCGTTAAAGCTGAACTTGCACCAAGCTTAATAATTGAGTCTTGGCCATTAGTTAGCTCTGTTTGGTTAGCTATAGCATTTGTTATATCTGTACCATTAGCATCTAAGCCAGGCATATAATTTAACGATATCTGATTTGCAACACCTGAATCTTCACTCGTCATGACTAAAAATGTTTCACTACCAGAGCGCATTAATGTTGCTTTTACACCACTATTATCTGCATGGCTATTAATGGCATTGGCTAAATCACTGAGTTTAGCATCTGCGTCTAAAGTAGATAAATCAACCGAAAAGGACTCTCCAGCTAAATCAATATTTAATTCGCCATCAGTGCTCAATGCTTTTGTAGGATCGAAACTGAGTGCAACTTGATGCGCTTGTGCTAGCTGCTCAACAAAAATATCATAATTTCCGCTAGCAGCATCACCATTTGCGACTACATTCAATGTTGTTTCATCACTAACGGCAGTACTGTTAGTAAACAAACTCGTTTCTGATTTTAAACTCGCTTTTAAATCACTGTGAAAGCTAGTTATACTGCTTTTTAGCCCATCTAACGCTTTTATTTTGTTAGTGAAATCAGCATTTTTAGTATTTAAAAGCTGATCTTTTGAAGCTCGCTCAATTTGCGTATATTGACTAGCTAGTTGACCAGGATTAATCCCTAATGCAGCACTCATTTTATTCTCCAGGCATTTTAGTTATAAGCAAAAAAATCTAGGTTAAACATTTTTACTTATGACTATAAACAATAATAGCTACATCTTAGATGTAGCTATGCATACTTAATTGATCTATCACTATTAACGAAGTAGTGAACCAATCATTTGTGTTGTACTGTTAGCAGTACTCAATACAGAAATACCTGAGTTCATAAGTAACTGTTGCTTAGTCATGTTAGACGTTTCTGCCGCAAAATCAGCATCCATCAGTGTAGACGCTGCCGCTTGAGTATTTTCTTTCATGTTGGTTACGTTATTCATAGTATGGTCAAGACGATTCATTGACGCACCTAGTGCTGAACGTGCTGTGCCGATATTTTCAACAAGTGTATCCACTTCAGCCATAGCTAACAGGGCATTTGCCTGAGTATCAAGTACACCTAGAGCCGTCTGATCTGCAGCAGCAGTACCAACAGATGCATGCAAACTTGCAATTTCTGTTGCAATACCGACACTTAACGTTTCAGCAGTTGACGAGCCCACTTGAAAAGTTACGCCTGCTGCGGCTTCAAATTTCCCTGTATCAGCGGCAATAACCTCTGCGGTAACACGTTTATCGGCTGCTGTACCATCATTTGCAGTAGCAGCGATTGCGAATAAAGCAGTCCCACCAAAGCTGGTGTTTTGCATAATACTCGCAAGCTCATCACCTAGTGCTACATATTCCGAATTCATAGCTGTAAATTCATCCGCACCATTTGTACCATTGGCAGCTTGTGTTGCTAGCTCTTTCATGCGGTAGGCAATGTTAGTCATTTCATCAAACGCGCCTTCCGCTGTTTGCATCATCGACATTGCATTATTTGAGTTATAAAGCGCTGCTTCTTGGCCACGTACTTGTGCGTTTAAGCGTGATGCGATTTGCAGACCCGCTGCGTCATCTTTTGCAGAGTTAATTTTAAAACCAGACCCTAAACGCTCAAGCGCTGTTGATAAATCGTTGTTGCTACGACCAAGCTGGTTTTGAATTGACATTGAAGCCATATTTGATTGAATTGATAAAGCCATGCTTAATTTCCTTTATGTTTTAAACCTATTTACACACAAAGTATAAATAGAAGTGACTAATCATTAAGAGCGACCATGCCTAAAAAAAACTAAACTTTATTTTGATTTTATTTATTAATACAGCCGAAATAATTACATAGCTACCAAACTAGATGCAGCTTTAAAAAAAGGCTGAGTAACCTTTTTTATTTTTATCCGAGCTCTATCTAAACAAAAACAGCCGCATCAAAGATGCAGCTGTTTTGGTATTTTTTAATCGATTACTCGGTTTATATAACCTATCGTTAAGCTATTAACGAAGAAGTGAACCAATCATTTGTGTTGTGCTGTTAGCAGTACTAAGTACAGAAATACCTGAGTTCATAAGCAACTGTTGCTTAGTCATATTAGATGTTTCAGCAGCAAAATCAGCATCCATCAGTGTAGAAGCCGCTGCTTGGGTGTTTTCTTTCATGTTGGTTACGTTGTTCATAGTATGTTCAAGGCGGTTCATTGATGCACCTAGTGCTGAGCGCGCAGTACCAATATTTTTAATAAAAGTATCAATACCAGTAATTGCTGCTGATGAATTCGTCGCATCATCTAGGTCACCGATGGTGCCTGCAGTAGCAACACTTGTGTTAATATCCTGTACTGCTGTACTAACATCAACTGAAAGTGTTTCAGCTGTTGATGAACCTACTTGGAACGATACAGCGCCAACATCAAATTTACCTGCAGTAGCATCTAGTAATTTAGTACCACCAAAGCTAGTGTTGTCCATAATACTTTTAAGCTCAGCTTCTAAAGCAACAAACTCAGACTTCATTGCTGTGTACTCATCCGCACCATTTGTACCATTGGCACCTTGGGTCGCTAACTCTTTCATGCGGTAAGCAATGTTAGTCATTTCATCAAACGCGCCTTCGGCAGTTTGCAGCATAGACATTGCATTATTTGAATTATAAAGCGCTGCTTCTTGGCCACGTACTTGTGCGTTTAAGCGTGATGCGATTTGTAGACCCGCTGCGTCATCTTTTGCAGAGTTAATTTTAAAACCAGACCCTAAACGCTCAAGCGCTGTTGATAAATCGTTGTTGCTACGACCAAGCTGGTTTTGAATTGACATTGAAGCCATATTTGATTGAATTGATAAAGCCATGCTTAATTTCCTTTATGTTTTAAACCTATTTACACACAAAGTATAAATAGAAGTGACTAATCATTAAGAGCGACCACATTAAGAAAAAACTAAACTTTATTTTGATTTTATTTATTAATACAGCCGAAATAATTACATAGCTACCAAACTAGATGCAGCTTTTAAAAAGGCTGAGTAACCTTTTTTATTTTTATCCGAGCTCTATCTAAACAAAAAAACAGCCGCATAAAAGATGCAGCTGTTTTGGTATTTTTTAATCGATTACTAGGTTTATATAACCTATCGTTAAGCTATTAACGAAGAAGTGAACCAATCATTTGTGTTGTGCTGTTAGCAGTACTAAGTACAGAAATACCCGAGTTCATAAGTAACTGTTGCTTAGTCATATTAGATGTTTCAGCAGCAAAATCAGCATCCATCAGTGTAGACGCTGCCGCTTGAGTATTTTCTTTCATGTTCGTTACGTTATTCATGGTATGATCAAGACGATTCATTGATGCACCTAGGGCTGAACGAGCTGTACCGATTGTATCAACTAACGTATCTACAAATTCAAGCTGAACCTTTGCATCTGCTTGATTTTCAATTAAACCACCCGCTGAAAGTACACCTGTAGAAGCAGTAGTAGTAATATTATTTATTGACAGTTGAACAGAATCATTAGTACCGTCTAATAAAGTTTTACTTATATCAACGGTTAACTTTTCAGCAGTACTTGAACCAACTTGAAAATCTACAGATGCAGTGAATTTACCTGCAGCACCCGTATCTAGCAACTTGGTACCACCATAAGAGGTATTGCTCATAATACTACCTAGTTCTGCAGCCAAAGCAGTATATTCTGCAGTTTGGGCAGTGTACTCATCAGTACCGTTAGTACCATTTAGCGCTTGTGTAGCTAGCTCTTTCATGCGGTAAGCAATATTGGTCATTTCATCAAACGCGCCTTCCGCTGTTTGCATCATCGACATGGCATTGTTTGAATTATAAAGTGCTGCTTCTTGGCCGCGTACTTGTGCGTTTAAGCGTGATGCGATTTGTAGACCAGCCGCATCATCTTTTGCAGAGTTAATTTTAAAACCAGAACCTAAACGCTCAAGCGCTGTTGATAAATCGTTGTTGCTGCGACCAAGCTGGTTTTGAATTGACATTGAAGCCATATTCGATTGAATTGATAGAGCCATGTTTAGTTTCCTCTTTGAAGTTGTAGTTAAAGTAATTAGTGGAGCTAAATCACTTTCTAATAACTAAGAGCGACCAATTATGAGAAAAGATAAACATTTTTCTAATTATTAAAGTTAGCCCTTAAATTACAGGCGATAATGAAAAAGATGACGTTAAATTTAAATTAACAGACCATTAATTGAGTGAGTATTGCACCATGTTACGAGTTATGTTTGCTTGTGACATAATTGCAGCCACACTATTTACCCCTGGGCTTTGCATGTGCTGTTTAACCCCTAAACTTACAGCAAGCAATTCATCTGTATTGGCTAAGGTACGAGCAGCATCGAGTTGATCTAGCTGGCTTTGCAACTGTTGCTTTTGTGCCTGAATTTTTATTAAGTTGGCCTTTAAATGGCGCTGTGCACTTTGAATTTGTTCGCGGTGCTGTGCAATACTGGCATTTTTGTCTGCTACTTTAGCAAGTTCATTCAGTGGATTATCTAAATCATTAAGCTGCAACGAAATCGGGTTACCCGCCGCAACACGTACACCTTGACCACTCATTACCCAAGGTTCTAAAAGTGGAGCCGCATTATCTTTTTGCGCACTAAAAAGCAGGCGGTTTTCACGGTTGAGCTCAACGTTTATATGATGTGGTGCAAACGCATTTTGAATAGCAGTTAAATTGGTTTTTTCGTCTTGATAGGCAGGTAGTTTTAAACTTAATGATTTACCCGAACGCCCCATTACTAACTGGATATTTTCTTCATGTGGACGCGCGCTAAGCAGGTCTATATTGGCATTAAGCTGTTTGCTAATAGCACGATTTGGGTCGGTTATTTTTAGTTGAGAATCAAGCCCTGAGCCTTTTTTACTTGCGACATTTTGTAATGACGCTATTTGAACTTTAATCTTTTGTTGTTGCATAGGTTGTGGCTGAGAGTTAGCTGCCTGAGTGTTTAATTGTTGTGCTAACTTTTCAAGTCCCATATACAAATTTCGTATTGTGCTTTCACTTTGCTCGGCTCTAGCCAAGGCTTGACTAAGCGCCCCACGCTGTGCCCAATCAGTCAGTACTTTAACTTGCTCCTCTCTGGCAACAATTTTGTTTTTCCACAAATTGTTAGCAGAATCTTTTGTTGATGTAACGAGTGCATCCGATTTATTGGTATTAACCAAGTCAATTGCTTGTGCCTTTTCGCTACTTTTAACCAGCATAGTTAGTTCCTGAAAATATTATAATTTTTAAATGTATGAAAACAATGAAAGTTTGCTTACTGTTGAGTAAACCTGCATCGATGACTCATACGCCGCCATTGACTCTTTCATCGAGATAAACGCTTCAGGGTAATCTACAGCACTTAAATCATCCTGTAAATTCACCGTAAACGTAGTGATATCTTGATTACTGGTAGTAATAGAATCAAGCGACGCCATAGTAGAACCAATTGTAGTCACTTGGCTACTAATAGTACCTAAAAAGTCTGCTAATTTATCTATCATCACCCGTGATTGATTGCCAACGCCACCTGCCGGTGGATTATTTACATCAACAAGATAGTCTTGCATGGCATTTAAAAAGCCGGCACCTGGGTCTAAATCATCACCCACAATATTATTTTTTACACTTGAGTCATCAGATACAGCAACTTCTCTGACAATATCGTCACCGGTATAAACGTAATTACCCGTGGCATCGATTTGAAATGGTTGTTCGTCGGTTTTGCTGCCCGAAAAGTAATACTTTCCGTCGCTATCTGTTGCATTAAGTAAATCAACAATCGCTGGAAAAGCCACACTCATTTCTTGGCCAAGCGCTTTAATTTCTGCCTCACCCATCGAATCATCAGCTGCGGTAGTAAGTAAACTCTGTAAGGAATATATTTGGTTAACAATACCAGTCAATTGTACTTCTTGTTGACCTAGTGAAAAGTTAACTGCGTCCATATTGGTTTTGTATTGCTCTAGCGATTTAATTTCTGAACCTAAATTCATAATCATCACAGTGCCAAGTGGATCGTCAGACGGCTTAAGAATACGCTTATTGGTTGCTAATTGAGTCGACTTTTCGTTAAAATTTTCAGTATTAATTTGGATGTTTTTTATTGAATTTAAATGAAGCTGATGACTACTTACTCGCATAACATTGCCCCCTAAAACATTTGCAGTAAAGATTTAAACATTTGATCGGCGGTGCTGATCACTTTGGCATTGGCACTATACATTTGCTGAAAATGCATTAAGCTTGCCGCCTCTTCATCAAGGTTTACACCACTAAAGCTATCACGCGCTGCGATGGCATTTTCACTTAAACTCGTAGCGGTAGAGATACTACTTAAATTTTGCTTACTAGTAATTGCCAGTTCACCCACTAATAACGTAAATTTATCGCCTTTTCCTGCCATTGAGGTAACGATATTAGCAATGTTTGAGTTATCACCAGGCCCGGAAGTACTACTGTCTTTAAAACCAAGCTTATCGGAAGTGATCGCAGGGTTTATCTCGATCGTCCCTAATGGGTTTAATGGGTTGTAAGTAAACAATGCTTCACCAGGGTCGTTATTTAAATCAAAACCGCTTTGTAATGCGCCATTCATATCATCAGCAAGGTCGGAAACTAAGCTGTTTAAGGTTGCAAGAGTTGGTTTTATTACATCATTATCAACGCTTATTAAGCCACCAAATTGGCCACCAACATTTTTATCAAGAGTAAATTTCTGGCCAATAAATTCACTGGTGACTGTTGTACCACTGACCGAGATTGATGCAGCTTTACTGCCTACTACTAACGGGGCACCACTTGAGGTACTAATATCAATAAAGCCATTATTTCGTTCAACAATAGATACACCAATATGCCCTGATAACTGGTTTACTAAGCGCTCGCGATTGTCTTTTTGCTCTGCGGTTGATTGATTATTCGCTGTTGCTACCCCAATACTGCTGTTGATTTCGGCTATCTGTTTCGTAATCGATGACACACTTAGTGCCACATTGCTCATTTGCGCATTGAGTTTAGTTTCTTGACCAGCCAGTGCGCCATTAATCTGCGCAAAATCTTGCATAAGCCCTTCAACTGAGGACAAAAACTGCTGTCTAAAAGCCTGTGAGTCTGGCTTGGTCGTCGCTGCATTTAATGCATTGGTTAGGCTTGCAAGGGAGTTATTTAAGTTTAACGAGTCGGTACCAATTATTTGCTCAATAAAGCCTAGGTATGACTGTTTGTTTTCATAAAAATTGGTATCGGAATTAGTACGCCAAATATCGTCATTTAAAAAGGCGTCAACAACCCGATCAACCGATGCCACCTCAACCCCACCTAAATATACATTAGAGGTTTTAAATTGAGCTTGCTGACGCGAGTAACCTTCAACGGCTGCATTCGCCACATTTTGCCCTGACACAGTCAGCGCAATATTAGCCGCATTGAGGCCGCTTAACGCGTTATTTAACATAGACATAATTAACTACCTAATCGTATTAGCATTCAATGGCTGAACAAATGCCGACCCCGCATAAATATCATAGCTTTGGGTTGGCTCAACGCTTTCAGCACCTTTATGTTGATCATTAGCGACCAAGTTTTGGCTATTCTTAAATGTATTTTCTATGGGAGCAATTTTCTCATCAAACTGCTTAATAATCGCTTCGGCTAAACCCAGTTGATGAGTTGACGCTAAATGCTGCGATGTTTGAGCATTATGCATATCTCTAAATTGCGCTTGCTCGTTACTATTAAAAAAACCATTGTCACCGGCCATAGTTTTGGTGGTGCTATCCATACTTTTTAATACCAGCTGTAAAAAAATAGCTTCAAACTGCTCTGCTGCCTGTTTAACGCCGGCCTCACTGTTGCCAGTAATGTTTTCAAGATGGGTCGGGTCAATCGCTAATGATTGAGATAATTGGGTTGATGACTCTATTTTCATGGCTATTTCCTTTAAATAACTAATAGCTCGGCTTCTAGAGCCCCAGCATTATCAAGTGCAATTAATATTGACATAAGCTCGGCTGGCGTTGCGCCAAGTGCATTTACCGCTTTTACAATTTCATCTAATGAGGTGCCTTCAGGCCACAACAGCATATTTTTTTGTTGTTGATCTACTGTGATATCACTTGATTGCGTGGTCGTAGTTTGGCCATTTGAAAACGGCCCAGGTTGCGACACTTGCTCTTGCTCACTGATGGTAATGGTTAAATTACCATGGTTAACCGCCGCTTGATTAACTCGCACTGTATTGTTCATTACGACAGTACCGGTGCGACTATTAAATACAATTTTAGGACGCTCAGAGCCTTGCTCTACCGTAATATCTTGTAGCATCGACATAAACGTGTTGCGACTATTGGCATCGCTTGGCGCACTAACCACTAAACGCGCCCAGTTTTCAGCAATAGCGACATCAGGCCCAAATACTTTATTAATAGCACGCACAACATTGCGGGCAGTTTGATAATTTGGATCTTTTAAATTAAGAATCACATCGCTTTGACTTTCATATATAGCCGTAACACTGCGTTCAATAATAGCGCCATTAGGAATAAGCCCTGAAGTAGGCACGTTAACAGTCACCGAGGAGCCACTTTTACCACTGGCATTAATACCACCCACCACTAAATTACCTTGTGCTAGCGCATACACTTTGCCATCAACTCCCTTTAATGGGGTCAACATTAAGCTGCCACCATGTAAGCTTTTTGCATCGCCTAATGAGTTCACAGTTACATCAATCGCTTGGCCTGGGCTTCCCATGGGCGGCAATGTAGCATGTACAGCAACAGCCGCTATATTTTTTGATTTTGGCAAGCGCTCTTCATCTACAGACACACCAAATTGCTTCAACATATTACTTAGCGATTGGCCGGCAAATTTCACTTGGGCTTTATCACCCGACCCCGGCAAGCCCACGACTAAACCGTAACCCACTAGTTGGTTTTCTCGCACACCTAGCACATCAACAATATCTAATAATGGACGTGCTTTGGCGGTCACAGTTGCAGGCGCTAATAGACTAAAAAAGCACACTAACATTAATAGTAAATATTTCATTAAAACCTCAGTAATCCCTTAGAACGGGTTTAAGAATCGGGTAAATAAAGTGGTAAACCAACCCGGACGATTCGCATCAGCCAATGTGCCTTTGCCGGTATAGCTTATTTGCGCTTCAGCAATACGAAGCGACGAAACACGGTTACTTACATCAATATCGCCAGGGCGAACTAGCCCTTCAATTTCAATGTATTCGTCACCTTGGTTGAGCTTAATTTGCTTACGCCCTTTAATAACCAGCGATCCATTAGATAAAACATGATTAACCCGCACAGTAATAGCGCCACTCAGGAAGTTTTGTTGGCTGGCGCTGCTTTCCCCGTCAAACTTGGCACTCGAGCCTATACCCAAATTAAAATCAGCTACGTTGAGTGCACCAGCAACTGGCACAGCAACATCAAAGTCGGTACTTTTATCTAAACTTGAATCGGCACTTTTACTTGATTGCATGCGCTCGTTAAGCACCACAGTTAAAATATCGCCAACTCGGTAAGCACGTTTATCTGCATACAAAGAAAACATATAGTTATCTTGAAATAAGCTACCATCTTGCTGATTCAAACCCTGTGCATAGGCATCTTGGCTTATTTCATAGTCTTGAACCGACTTTTGAGCGGTATTTTGTGGGCATTTCACTTCCCCATACACCACTTCGCATTCCACCATTTGGGTTTTTGATGGGGTATTGCTGCAACCAGCAACACCTAAAAGCAGCAAAAATAATGTTAACTTATTCATCATAATCATACGTTTTGGTTTATAAAGCGCAGCATTTCATCTGCCGCAGAGACCACTTTAGCGTTCATCTCGTAAGCGCGCTGTACGGCAATCATGCTTACCATTTCATCAACAACGCTCACGTTTGAGCCTTCAATAGTAAATTGTTGCAAGCCACCAAAAGCATCTTCACCGGGGATCCCCTCAACAGGTTCACCAGATGCTGCTGTTTCGCGGTACAAATTGCCACCTAAGCTTTGTAGGCCTGCAGGATTTGCAAAGTTAACCGTTAACATTTGACCTAACTCAACCGCTTGCGCATCCTTACCTACTACCGCAGTAACGGTGCCGTCGGTGCCAATACTCACTTTAGTGGTGCCCTCTGGTAGCGCAATATTTTGCGCCAAAGGTAAGCCGTTGCTGTTTACCAGTAATGACTCTGAGTTAAGCTGAAACTGACCGTTACGGGTAAACAATAACTCGCCATCAGGACTTTCAATTTGAAAGAAACCTTGCCCAGCAATGGCTACATCTAATTGGTTGCTAGTTGTTTCAAAGCTACCTTCGGTAAATTGCTTTTGCGTACCGTTAATACGAACACCGGTTCCGACCTGAATCCCAGATGGCAGCTGATTAAGCTCATCTACTTGCGCGCCTGGCTGTTTTTGTACTTGGTAAAATAAATCTTCAAATACCGCTCTGTCTTTTTTAAAACCGGCAGTGCTTACGTTCGCTAGGTTATTCGATATTGTTGTCATTCTTAAATCTTGCGCTGCAAGACCGGTTTTACTCACCCATAATGCTGAATTCATGTTTGGCTTCCTATTTACCCACGTCCACTGATGAGCTTATTACCGCTGGTCGCTAATTCGTCAGCAGACTTCATCATTTTTACATTCATTTCAAATTGGCGGCTAATATTCATTGTTTTGATCATTTCAGCCACGGCATTCACATTAGAACCCTCTAAAGCACCCGTTCTTACTGTAATTGTTTCGTCGGCTTCAAGCGGTTGTAAATCGTTAGCTCTGAGTAAGCCATCAGCACCTTTAATTAAATTTGCATCGGTGCTGGCTAATTTAATTTGCGCATCTTCTGCAATTACACCGCCGCCAATGGGGGTTAAGTTGATCATGCCGTTTGAGCCAATTTCAATATCACCAAATTCAGGGAGTTGAATATCGCCACCGTCACCTTGCACACGGCGACCATTAACAGTAACAAAGCCATCGGCATCAACCACTAAGTTACCCGCACGGGTATAAGCAGGTTCGCCATTGTCATCCATCACCTCTAAATAACCGCCGTTGCTCAGTGCTAAATCAAGATTACGGCCAGTATCCATGATTGGCCCTGACGATAAGTCAGTAGTTACTGGTGTTAGTTGCGCGTGGTAACGAGTACGAAAGCCCTCGCCTTGTACCATCATTGATTGCGCTTGCTCTAAGTCAGCCTTAAAACCTACGGTGCTAACATTTGCTAAGTTATTTGCAGCAACGCGTAAGGCGGTATTATTAAGTTCAGCACCCGAAACGGCGGTATAAATTAACTTTTCCACGCTCAGCTTCCTTAGGTGTTACTAAATAAAATTTGCATCATTTCATCAGCGCTGCTGATGGTTTTAGCATTGGCTTGGTAATTTTGTTGAAATGACATTAAGCCAACCAGCTGCTCACTAATATCAACATTTGAGCCCATAAATGAACCTGACAGTAATTTACCCAGTGAGCCACTTTCTGGCTCGCCATAAAGTGCAGAGCCTGACTCTTCAGTTTGATACCACACGGTATTACTGCCTTGCTCTAGACCATCAACATTCGCAAACGAGGCAAGTACAACCTGACCTTGTAATTTAGATTCACCGTTAGTAAATGTTGCAAATACACGGCCGTCGTCTTCAACTTTCACACCAGAAAACGCCCCCGAGGTATAGCCGTTGGCATCGTTTTCGTTAACACTGAAACTTGAACCAAACTGCGTTGTACCATCGAATTTAAGCGCGATATTTAATGCTGCTGCACCACTGGTTATTTCTGCATTACCAGGCGTTGAAGTAATAGGCACTTCTAAATCAACCGCCGTTAAGTCGCCTGAAAACGGCACCATTTGGCCATCGGTATCAAAATTAAGCTTAATGGTACCGGCGTTAATTGAACCACCCGCACCATCATCAATAGCTTGAGTACCTGTCGTCGCACCAAGCGCTGAAAGCTGAGCTTGAGTAAGGGGTTTACCATCTAAGAAAAACATCGCTTGCCATTCGTTGCTACCCGTGTGATTAAAGTACTGGGTCATTACATGGCTATTACCTAATGAGTCGAACACTTCGGTAGATTGAGAAAAGTTATATTGACTGCCATCTTTAGGATCAAAAATAGCTGGATAAGCGATCACGTCGCTAGAAGAACTTAAGTTACCATTAAAATTAATATTAGTGCTGGCTTGTGCTTCTATGTTTGAGGCTTCAATTTTTAAATCGGTTAATACACCCGGTACAATTGTCGGGTCACCACCATCAACTTGAGACACGCCAAAACCTTGTAGTTTGCCGCCGTTGGCATTAACAATATTTAAGTCGTTATCTAACTGAAACTGGCCTGCTTGGGTGTAAGCCGTACGGCCGTTTTCTGATATGGCAAAAAAACCTTGGCCATCAATAGCAATATCCAGCGCATTACCGGTGCGCACAATTTCACCACCGGTGACAAAATCTTCTTTAACATTGGCAACTTTAACACCGCCGCGTTGACTGCCGTTATACACTGCAGCAAATTCTGCGGTGTTATTTTTATAACCAGCAGTACCTGAGTTAGCAATATTATTACTGGTTACTTCTAATCCTGTTTGGGTACTTTTAAGACCACTTAATCCTATATTGAACATAGACATATTATTTATTCCTCTTATTTATGCCACTTGATTAATTTCAGTGATACCAAAATTACCCAAACCATCGACTTGCAATAAAATATCTTCTAACGATTTACCTACAGAAACACGCTCAACCTCACCCCTTAGCCAAGTATCAAGCTGCTTTGGTACCTCTGCTGTAGTGGCATACGCTCTCACTGCATACGCACCGGCTTCTTGGTTTTCAAATTCAAAACGCAATGAACCGACTCCAGAATAAGGCAGTTGTTTTTCTTCAACTAATTCACCATCTTGGTTATAAAGTTGCACAGTGACAGAGTCTGCGGCTTCCCCTAAATTAACCATGCCAGAGACACTGCCATCTTGTTCAAGGGCAATACTGCTTGCTTGTACATCAACCGTTTGGCCAACCATATTAGTGGCTTCAAGCACCGCTAAGCTGCTCACATAATCCAAACCATCGGCGGTGTTTTGGCGAATGCTTTGTAACGACTCAACATTAGAAAACTCCGCAAGCTGGCTCACATATTGAGTGCCGTCCATAGGTTGTAATGGATTTTGATTACTAATTTGCGCAACAAGTAACTCTAAAAACATGGTCGACATTTCATCTGCTGAGCTATTACCGGCAATATTCGTAGTGTTTTTTGCCCCGTCGGCTGCGCTTGGAACGGCTGAATTAACTTGCATAAAATTATTGTCCTAACTTAAGAATGCTTTGCTGCATGCTATTTACACGCCCCATAACTTCAACAGATGTTTGGTAGCTGCGACTTGCAGACATCATGTCGGCCATTTCTTCAAGTGCATTTACGTTGGAGTAAAATACATAACCATCGTTGTTAGCAATTGGGTTATTTGGCTCGTAGCGCTGCTCTACCGCACGGTTTGACTCAGTGATCCCTAATACATCAACCGAGGCTGAAATTGATTGGCTGTCTTGTGTTTGTTTGTACAAAGCAGAAAATACTGGTTTAAGTGCCTTGTAAGCGTCGGCTTCTGAACCGGCTGCGGTATCGGCATTGGCTAGGTTAGATGCAATGGTATCGAGGCGAATAACTTGAGCGCGCATAGCGCTGCCGCTAGCGTCATAAATTGAATTAAAAGACATTATGATTTCCCTGAAATAACTTTATGTAAGCCATTTATTTTCATATTTAAGAAGGTCAAACTGGTTTGAAAATCCATACTGTTGCTGGCAAATTTTGCTTGCTCAATATTTAACTCAACAGTATTGCCATCACTTGATGGTTGATAAGGAACGCGATATTTAAGTTCATCCGTTTGTACACCAGCAAAATCAACATCTCTGTTTTGCGAAAAACTGGATGAAACACTTTGCATAATTTGACGGTAATCTACATCTCGAGATTTAAACCCAGGCGTGTCAACATTAGCCAAGTTACTGGCAATGACTTCTGCTCTGTCTAACCTTAATTTCATTGAAAAAGGGTGAACACCTAACGCTTTATCAAATAGTTCCATTGTTGCCTCTAATTTTTGTTTCTTGTATGCTTTCGCGCTTCGCATACACTTTCTACCTTGTGTATAACAACCTTTATGCCAACTTTTAAAAGTATATTTTTTCAATGACTTACATAAAAAAAGAGCAAAAAACAGCCCAACACACGGAAGCTAAACTTCCCCAAGGGAAGCGTTGGCTTTTCCGCTTACTTTTAACTATTGGACTTCTGCCAGCTCATGCTATGGCCATCCCCATTAATTTTGATAAAGAAATTCGGCAGTTTTTGCACAGTGAAATTAAGAGCTATTTGCGCTCGGTTAATTCGCAAAGTCAGCGACAAGATATAGAATTATTTATTCCTAAAGGCAGCGAAAATTTAAGCTGTGATGAATTGCAAATCACTCGCTCACAAAGTCACACGCCACCCGCAGGCAGAGTAAGTGTTTCTGTATCTTGCCCATCGCCTGCTTGGCGTTTTAGGGCCAGTGCCAAAGTAAGTGTGTGGATAAACCTAGTAGCTGCCAAGCACACTTTAAACCGAGGTAAAGTGCTTAATAAACAAGACTTAGAATATAAAAGCGTGGATTTAGGTAAGCACCGCCACCAAGGCGAAACCGGTATTGACCAGCTAGTTGGACTTACCGTTAAACGCGAGATTGATAAAGGCACGGTGATCTCCACCCGATACCTAGAAAAGCAGTATTTAATCAATAAAAATGAGCATATTTCACTGCAAATAAATACCGCAACTTTCTCAGCCAATGTTAAAGCCATTGCTCTTGAAGATGGCCAGCTTGGTGAGGTTATTAATGTAAAAAATTTATCATCAAAAAAAGTAGTTCAAGGTAGAGTAATTGCGCAAGGCGTGGCAGAGGCGACATTTTAAAAAATGTCGAAATAAAAGTTAAGTAATGCTTGCACTTGGTCGCTGATATAAACTAAGCAATATAAATTCGATAAACGAATTAGGTAATAAACAATGAATATAAGTGCAATAACAACCACTGCGTTAGAGCAAAGCCAAAAAACAAACCAGCGTTCTTCACTGGATGCAAAACCAGAACAACAACCTGTAGCGACTAAACAAGAGCAAGCAAACTCAGTGAGTGCATTGAGTAAATCAATAGACTCAACATTTCAAGATTTAGCTGCAAAGCCAGACGTTGATATGGATAAAGTAGCCATGATGAAAGCGGCAATTGCCAGTGGTGAATTTAAAATTAATATTGATGAAACCTTTAACGCTATGGTTGAACTTCATAAAAAATGAAAACTGTAAAAGAGTATATTGTAAGTCTGCAACAAGACATTACTAAGCTAGACGCGTTAATTGAATTACTTGAAACGCAATACGAATTGCTAAGCCAACGTAATGTGCAGCTAGAAACACATAATAAAAAAATGCTCGGCTTTTTAGAAAGCTTAAATGAATCGCACAACCAGCGCGATGGCTTTTTGGTGAGTTTAGGCTTACAAGGTGGCAAAGAAGGTTTAGCACAATTAACCGCGCTTCTACCTGTTGATATAAGCACCCTTACTACTAAGCTATTGCATCAGCTTGAGCTAAAAACTAAAACCTGCAAAATAATGAATGAACGCTCAGGGCAATTACTCTCAAGCCAGCGTCGGTTGTTACAGCGTTTAACTGGCGGTGAAAACAAACAAGCTTACCCAGAAATGCCTTTATAAATACGTTACATAAAGGCATTTTCTTGTTTAGTCACTTTGCGCTATATTTTTACTTTACTCCTATTATTAGCTTTTGTGCAACTTTGCGGCTAATTGTATTTATAATAAGCAAATAGCGGCTAACGTCACCTTTATTAGACTAAAGAATGATTGCTGCTGAATCTGCTGATTTTATGACCTTTTCGCTATTCTGCATGACAAGATCACACTGTAAAAACAAAACAATAAACCACTGAATTTAAAGACCTTTTAAATTTAACAAGCCAGTTACAACACATCCCTTTGCTATTTTTGTTAACACTTACAAAGCGTTAAACTGGGCTATGCACGACCTTTTGCCTAATTACAATCTGTAGCAAGCTGTTTTACCCTGCGCACTCAACGTTCATTTGCTTTGTAAAAGCTGTATTTTTATTTTGAGTTAGCAACTAAGTTGCAGGAGAAGTCATGACCACCAAGCCGCTAGATGATAATTCATCTGATGCTATACCAGGAGCGGATACTCAAACCGTGTCCGATAGCTATGAAAATCTTCATAAACCGAGCTCTGAGTTTGAAAGCCGCGACGCTTATCTAGAGCACGAACTGCAAATTATGCAGCCAAAACGCTGGCGTCCAAATTTACCGTTTAGAGATTATCGCTTTGAATTTGAAGACACCATTCCAGCAATGGCCGCAACTATAGGTAAAGTTGTGATGGTTGCAGCCATTGCTGCCACGTTTGCAGGCCCTTTGGGGTTGAGTGATGGCTTTGTACTTGAAAACGTACGCTACGAACTTTTAATTGTCTCGTTATTTATTTTACTATTTTCTGGCTTTATTTTACCGACCGCTAACTTAGCGGGTACTCATGGCCCACTCATTCCATTAATTCCTATTGTGGTTGCCGCAGGCGGACACCCTATGGCCTTTGGTTTGCTCATAGGAGCCTTTGGATTGATATTAGCATTTAGTAAAGGCGGCAGTCTCATGGCAAAGCTCACCAGTAAAGGGGTGTGTGGTGGCCTACTCCTCTATTTAGGCTTTGTGGGTACCATTTCACAAGTTAAAAAGCTGTTTGCATGGGCTGAAGAAATTCAAATGACCCATATTGCCTTTATTGTAATCTTAGCCACAATTTTACTTTATGCTTTATTGGAGCATTACAAAAAACGCTGGTTAGCCGTGCCACTGAGCTGTTTAATTGGTGGTTTTACTGCTTTTGCATTGGGCGCACCGTTTGAGTTTCATACGGCACCGGGCTTACCAAATATGAACCCTATGTACTGGTGGGGTGAAAACACTGGTTGGATGCTTGGCTTACCAACAGCAGAAAGCTTTGTAGTTGTTCTTCCTTTTGCAGTTTTAGCGGTTGCTATGTGGTCGCCTGACTTTTTAGGCCATCAAGTATTTCAAAAAATTAGTTACCCAGAGCGTACTGAAAAAGTACAAATGAATATTGACGATACCATGCTTAGCGCATCAACAAGACAAACCTTTGGCTCGCTATTAGGCGGTGCTAACTTTGCGTCATCTTGGGGCACTTACATTGTTCCTGCAGCTATTGCAAAACGCCCTATTCCTGCAGGCGCAATTTTAACTGCGTTATTTTGTATTATCGCGGGTGTTTGGGGCTATCCAATGGACTTAGCTATTTGGCAGCCAGTATTGTGTGTTGCATTAATTGTAGGGGTGTTTATTCCACTACTTGAAGCGGGTATGGAAATGACCCGTGAAGGTAAAACCACCCAATCAGCCGCCATTGTGGTGTTTGCATCAAGCCTAGTAAACCCTGCATTTGGTTGGTCACTAACTATGCTACTTGATAACTTGGGCCTTATTGGCTGTAAAGAAAGAAGTGCTGATTTATCGCGAATGAGCCGCTGGGTCATCCCACTTATTATGTTTGTGCTATTAACCGGTGTAATGGCACTGGTAGGTATGCTGCCAGGCATTCCTGCGCTAATGCCAAACTTTAGACATTAATTCCTTTATTAAACAGCAAAGCGAGCTTTAATAGCTCGCTTTTTTTGTTCTTATAAAATC
The DNA here is from genome assembly GCF_030407535.1 of Pseudoalteromonas sp. APC 3224. Lineage (GTDB taxonomy): Bacteria > Pseudomonadota > Gammaproteobacteria > Enterobacterales > Alteromonadaceae > Pseudoalteromonas. The sequence goes on from NZ_JASDDF010000007.1 coordinate 134,204, forward strand.
CAGCACAGTGTTCCTGTAATAATCCCCCCTGAAGTAACAGTCCCTGAAATAATTACAAGCCACCCTGCAGAATTTTTATAAAACTCGCCACCAGCTAAAAAGCTTTACGCACCAAAATATCATAACTGCTTGATATATAAATAAAACTTAACATTTCACTTTCTGGTATAGGCTTTGCACCTATATAATTGAACGTTAAAAATCATTTTATTAGTAACGCTTTTAAAATGAAAAATCATCACTCTTAATAAGGAGCTAATTATGAATAGCGATCGTATCGAAGGAAACTGGAAAGAACTTAAAGGTAAAGCGCAACAAAAATGGGGCGATCTTACCAACGATGATTTAGATAAAATTGAAGGTAGCCGTACAGAGCTTGTTGGTAAAATTCAGCAAAAATACGGTAAATCCAAAGATGAAGCCGAGCGCGAAGTAAATGACTTTGAGAAAGGTCATTAATATAAAGCGTGTTAACAGCTTTACTTGCTAATAAAAAACCGCCAATTGGCGGTTTTTTTGTATACCTTAATTTTAGGAAGGTTTTGCTAATGCTAACGCTTCGCCAGCAAGTGCAAAAATATTCTTAAGCATTAATTGCAAAATATGTCTAATAGAAGCGTAAGTAAAAGAAATCACCTGAAATGGATAGCCACAAAATGTCAGCATATGCCCTAAAATCCCTTTTACATCTTTAGTACAATTTTTAGATAAATCAATGCTATCAGCTAATGCTTTAGCTATCTGGTCGTATACTGTGAGAGCGTTCGAGAAATGATTTTGTATCGCATATAATTTACCAGTATCACGTAAATGAGTAATTAAAGCGGCACCAATTTTCCGAGCCCATTTAGAGGTGCGGCTACATTCGAGTCGCCTCTCATAATCAAGCCTTACCTCTTCTTGAATTCGTTTTTCCATTCTCTTGTTAATAGCAGAATAACTTTTGAAGTTGCTTGCTGTATGCAAATATCCTGGCGTCTCCTTAGTCATACTATGTGCTTTTGGAGTAATGGTGGCAGCACCGTGTAAAATATATTCTTGCTCCGTATGCATAAATGGCCACACAGGCACTAAAGGAACAGGGTCGGCTGCATGTACACAACGATAAATGCTGTTATCTGTTGCGGACTCAGTTTTTACTGCAAAACTATTATAACCTACTCGCGGTGCACCAAAAGTATATAATTTTACATTGGCATCAAAGCGGTGCTTTAACCAGTTAGCAGCTAAGTTTGCTAAAGCACCACCTAAACTATGACCTACAACATGAATGTTTAATTTTTTCTTAGTCCCGTGTTTAAAGTATAGCTCTAACTGATTTTTAAAGGAGTTAAATGTATGGTTGAAGCCTGCATGTACTGGTTGGTCATTAATGCAAGTACTTAAACCACAATGTAAATCAGTAACAACATCACGGATTTTAGCCGTGCCACGTAAAGCTAAAACATAATCATCTTCATATGCACCCTTCTTACCTTTTGCAATACAGCCAAAATTGGTCGAGTGATTAAAAACTCGTTCAAGAATAGAACCACTTACACCTTTTATAGATTCTGATTCGAATGAAAATAAAGAGCTAATCCTTTCAAAATATGGGTTAGCTCTCAAGCCTCTTTTATCAAGGCTTTCGTATGAGATAGCAGCAAAGTTAGCAGCTATTGCAGGGCTTAAAACATTCATCAATATTTCCTTATAATTTAGGTTTTGTTTTATTAATTATCATCCGTTTCAATTTCTGAAAGGTCAAAATAAGCATTTTTTTCCACTACTTCAAAATCATCAGACCAACGACAAATACTTAAAGCTTCAAATTTATAGCCTTCAGTTTTCTTATTCTCAAATTTAAAAAGAACCTTTTCATCAGTGGTATCGGCTATTAATTGCCTTAATTTTTTTGCATATTCCTCTCGGTATTTAACGCCTGACAATCTGGAACCCCAAAGGCAATATTCTTCATGATTGTAGGATAAATAAATAGCTTGAGAAGTAAAAATCTCAGCAAGTGGGACTGCTGGTTGATTAGAGCGGATATTAATTTCAGGTAGTAAGAAACTTCCGTTCTTATCCGTGTAAGTGAAATCTTCAGCACATTTGCCATCAGAAAAATTTAATACTCTGTCTATTCTCACATTAGATAAAGGCTTGCCCTTTTCACTAACTTGACCTTTCACCTCAGGGCACAAGTGCACTTTGTAAGCACCAATATGATTACCAAACTTTTTAAGTGTCGTTAAAAATGACATAAACAAGAAGCCTTAAAAATAGGCCGTGAACATTTTTGTGGAGGGTTGCTACATGATTCCCTATAAGCTTAAATATTCACATGCCTTTGTAAATAGACCTCATATGATAAACAAGCCCATATAAAATACAATAATTAAAGCTTCAGATGTATAGGTTAAAGGAAGTTAAGCCAAGCGTGAAGTAAATGACTTTGAGAAAGGTCATTAATATAAAGCGTGTTAACAGCTTTACTTGTAATAAAAAACCGCCAATTGGCGGTTTTTTTGTTGGTAAATAATAGAATCACTAGATTTAACATATTCGGTAATTCTTTGAATTAACCAGCCTGTTTATTATTTGAAATCGACGTCAAAAGTTCAGATATCAGCTGCCTATCTATCTGAGCATTTTTTTCACTCAGTTTATGAATAAACTCTAAAGGTGTAAGCCCATGTGATTTTTCTTTAATGGTAATACTCGCGCCTTTATCCATTAAAAGTTGCACTAAACCAAAGTCATTAAGCAAAATAGCCGAGTGTAGAGGTGATAAACCATCTATGTGACTTAACGTATTTACTTTGATTCCTTTAGAAATAAAGTATTTGATATAAACATCGCGCTTATCTATATCTTTAATTTCAAATAAAAATGCTAGACCAGCGCCTGATTCAAGTGATTCAATATCACTCTTATCTGCTCTATAATTAAGTAAGTAATATTCACAAGCATCACTTGGGATGTAGTGAGTATTCTCATTAGTGCTGCAAATAATAACATCTTCAATATCACTATTGATGAGCGAATATAAAGCAACTGCAGAATATCCAACAGATAATAAAAGTAACAAATAAATAGTAAGCTTTTTCACCTCTCCCCCCAGATTCCTAAACTATTAGCATCAGTGTATGCAAGCATAACGAAGTGATTATTTACAGAATTAAGCTCAACCTTATTTATTTAGCCAGCGCTAGTTTTACTGCTGCTTCGGCATGTATTTTGGTAGTATCGTAAAGCGGAACCTGCGTATGTTGTGGCTTTACCAACAAGGCGATTTCAGTACAGCCTAAAATGATGGCCTGCGCGCCTTGCTCAAATAATCGCTCTATAATACGCACATAATCGGCTCGCGAATCGTCATCAATAATCCCTTGGCATAACTGCGAATAAATAACCTCGTGCACACGCTTTCGCTCATTAGGCTCAGGTATTAATACCTCAATATTATGCTTATCGGTTAAACGCTCTTTGTAAAAGTTTTGCTCCATTGTAAATTGCGTTCCCAACAACCCTACTCGCGTAATGTTATCGTGCTTTAGTTGCTCGGCGGTGGCATCGGCTATGTGCAAAATAGGAATGGTAATATTACTGGCAATCTCATCGGCCACTTTATGCATAGTGTTGGTACAAATAAGTAAAAAGTCGGCACCACCAGCCTCAACAGATTTAGCCGCCTTGGTGAGTAACTTAGCTGTTTGTTGCCAATCGCCTTGATGCTGTAGTGCTTCAATTTTTGCAAAATCGACGCTCACCATACAAATTTTGGCTGAATGTAGTCCACCCAATGAGTTTTTAACGCCTTCGTTTAAGGCTTTGTAATAGCTGGTTGTAGACTCCCAACTCATACCTCCGAGCATGCCAATCGTTTTCATAAAATTGCCTTCTTTAAAAGTGGTTAAGAGCAGAAAATTGCTAAATAATTTTTTACATTGACAGTAAGCAAAGAAGTAAGATGCAACTCATGCGACTACAGTTATTGTTTTAATATTTATATATAAGATAATTCAATATCTACTTTTACCACATCATTTTTAATAGCCCATTGAAAAGCTTCACTATTTTCAATAAACGCCCTAAGACCATCAACCTCATTTAACGCAGAACACCACTGACTCGTTGTTGAAAGCGCAAATGCAGCCTCGCTTGGTAAAAATTTAAAAGTCGTACTAAGTTGCTGCATAGCATCTGTAGCTTCATCTATGTCGTCTAAATCAGGAATAATTTGGCGTGTAATATCAACAATAAAGTAGTCTTTACTAAGGCTATCTTCCCCGCACTGAAAAAGAAGCATATCGCCGTCATACTCTAAATTAGTATTTTCAATTCGGTAGCTTTCATATAAATCAATAACCAGTTTAATCAACTGTTTAACATTATAGTTTTTATAAAATTCAGAGCTTTCAATTTTAAGTTTTATATCTTCTATTTTCATATTTTATATCTAATTCTGTTTAATCATTAGTAACTATGTACTCTTTTCGCTACTGTATTAACCTTTACTTACAGCGCCTTCAAATAACAATTGCTTATCGTTTTTATATACTTCAAGCCAACCAAGTGAAGATGTATCGCAACCAATAATAGTGACATGTAACACGTAACTGTAACGTCCATTTTCAAACGTATAACTGTGATTACCGCCACTGCCACTAAACTTTATCTCACCATGAAATAAAACGATATCAGGCTTATCGCTTGGGTTTTTATCAATACTCCACGACGCATAGCGGAAGTTTCCATCGCCTAAATCATCAATGCGAACACGATAGTTAGCTGTTTTCCAATCAAGTATTGGTTTTTGAAAGGTTTTAATACTTGAATGGAGTGATTGTTTATCTTGAGCGATTAACTTTTCTGCATGTGCTTGCTCAGTGGTATTTTGTGTATTCACAGCAATAACTTTGCCGTCTGTGTCTACCCACATTACGCCGTTATTTAGCATAATGCCGCGCCAACCTACGTTATCCCAATCGGTATTGATATTAGAGCTGCCAATAACGGCAACAAGTTCCTCATCAAACACTTCATCAAAGCGGTTAATAAACTCAGCTTCATTTTTAATATCAGGAAGTGGATACTGCCTTTTTAGAGGGTAGCGAATATGCGCAGCAATCGCAGTTTTATCATGCGTTTTAAAAGCAGCAATAACAGGTAAAACACTCTCGTGATACTTTTGCTCAAGCGCAAATGTGTTCGATGTGAAAAATAGAGATAGGCAAAGTAATATTGTAATTTAGATACTTCATTGATAGTCCTTTATTCAAAGTAATAGAATAGATTTATAAAGAGATTAAATGTGTAACTCCTCTTAAGGCTTAGCCTTTACTATTTTTTAAAAAGGCAGCAAATTTGTGAGGCGAACTATCATAAAATAAACGTATTATACTTTCTGTTTCATCTTCATTTTTATCTATAAAGATTTTGAAGGTGTTACGCTTAAAAAAAGGTCCAAGAAAGCGCCTTCGGATAGAAACACTGGTAGAAATGCACCATAAACTTTTTTCTAGGCAACTTATTTGTAATTAAGCCTCATTATCCCCTAAAGCTTGAAAAAATAAAATTTTCATGGCGGATTCTGAATTTTCATTCTCCCAAATAAAACTTTTGAAAAAGGTTATAGCTTCACTAATGTTTGGTTGTAATGGAACATCCTGCTCCGTTTCCTCATCATAATACCCACAAAAAATATTTTCCATTTGATATTTTTTCCTTTTAAATTATAAATTTCCGATTAAAGAAGCTAAAAGTCTCATTAAATAAACCTTATAAACTATACAGTTTATTAGTAAATATATAGATTATTAATCCGCATATAAACGAAGCTAGTACATTTGAATAAATTCGAACGTTATAGCTTTTCATAGAGCGCTCTTTCATTAAAGTTATGGGGATCAAAGCTAAGCACAAGTAAGCAAACCAAGAGGATACAAATATATCTGCTAATTTAGATTGCATTAAGGGAGCGCTATTGCCATATCTTGCGTTACTTATCGCCTCAAAACTCTCACGATCGAATGCTATGGCAGCTACTGCAAATAAAAAAATTACATGAGTAAATAGTAAAACTAAATTTAGAGTTCTTTTTAACATGCTAATTTCATGAGTT